>DASYBA010000866.1:0-2751 GCA_036501005.1 Candidatus Xenobia bacterium
CCGCCGGCGCTGACGGTCTGGCAGAAAATCGTGTCAATGCCAGCCGCGTCGCAGGCTCGAAAGAAGGCGAACAGATGTTGAGCATACTCTGCCAGGTCGCTGACAACCTGCTGATAGCCCAGGATGTCGGGGGCCGGGGCCAGTCCGATGAAGGCGTGGGCGCGGCCGCCCGGCACCTGGGCTGGGGAGGCCACCAGCACGACCCGCGCCCGTGGAGCATAGTGCCGGTGGCGTGTGCCGGGGCTGCGGCGGGCACTGAAGTGCGTCGCTGAAGCGACCGACAGTGTCGGACAGACGGCCTGCAGGGCTTCCAGGCTGACGGCGCCCGGCCGCAGGAGGAGCGGCGGATCGTGCACGCAGTCTACCACGGTCGACTCCAGGCCGACGGTGCTGGGTTCCCCCTCCAGGATGCAGGCGATGCGGCCGTTCAGATCCTCCAGGACAGCCTGCCAGGTGGTGGGGCTGGGCCGTCCCGAGCGGTTGGCCGAAGGGGCCGCGACCGGCGCATCGCAAGCCTGCAGAAAGGCCTGCGCGGTGGCATGGGCGGGCATGCGCACGCCTACCGTGTCGAGACCGGCCGTGACCCGGGAGGGCACCACCGGCCGGCGAGTCAGAACCACCGTCAGGGGGCCCGGAAAGAAGTGCTCCATCAACACCTCTGCCATCGCGTTGGGGGCGCCCACCTCGGCAGCCTGGGCGCGACTCGACACGTGCACGATGAGCGGGTTGTCGGCGGGTCGTCCCTTGGCCTCGTAGATGCGCTCCAGGCCCGCCAGGCTCCACACGGAGGCCCCCAGGCCGTACACGGTCTCGGTGGGAAAGGCGACGGCCTCGCCTCTTTTCAGCCAGGCAGCGGCTTCCTCTGGGGCGGCGGTGAGCTGGGTCATCATGGGTCTGAAGGATTCGCCGAACCGCCTGCCAAGTTCCCGGCGTGCATGCGGCGTTGTTGGCTTTGGTCCTGGCGTGGGCCGATCCGAACCGGCCCGTTCCTGATGAGGGGAGGCCCGACTCGACGGTGTGGGTGCGCACGTCCAAGAGCGCCTTCGCTTTCGTGCGCAACGACAACGTCAATGCGTTCCTCGGCATCATGAGCCGGCAGGGCCTGTGGATCGACGGGCTGCCGTGGCACGTGCAGACGCTCCACGTGACCTTCCGTGAGCTGTCGGCCGACGTGCATCGCCACGGTCGTTTGTACCATGCCATCTTTCTCGATCACCGCAGCGGCAACTTCGTGGTGTCGCCGGATGACGACGGCCACGTGCAGAGCCTCCTCCTGAAATAACATGTCGATGTCACCCTACCTACGGAAGCTCCGCGACAAGGTGGGGCACGAGTTGCTGCTCTTGCCGTCGGTCGGGGCCATCGTCTGGAACGACGAGGGTCATGTCCTCCTCCAGCAGCGGCAGGATACGGGCATCTGGGACATCCCGGGCGGGGCGCTCGACCCCGGGGAGGAGCCGGCCCAATCGCTGGTGCGGGAGGTCTGGGAAGAGACGGGGCTGGTGGTCGTGCCCCGGGGCATCGTGGGGGTCTTCAGCGGTCAGCTCTGTCACATACTATACCCCAACGGCGACGAGGCCCAGTACATGCTGGCCGTCTTCGAGTGCCAGAAGATTCGGGGCAGCCTCGGGTGCCACGACGGGGAAAGCACCAACGTGCAATGGTTTCCACCGGACCGCCTGCCGCCGCTCAACCGTCCTTATCCTCACTGGATGTTCGAGCGAGGTCGGCGCGGGCTGCCCTTCGAATGGGATCCGGCGTGGCTCGAACCCCTGCGCTGAAGCCGCTCCTGGGGGCCCATTGCTCGACGGCCGGGGCCTATACCCACGCCCTGGAGTGCGCCCGGGCGGTGCGGGCCGAGTGCCTGCAGATCTTCACCCACGCGCCGGGGCGGTGGGTGGGGAGGGACATCGGAGAGGAGGAGGCAGCGGCGTTTCGACAGGCGGCATCGCGCTATCGACACGTGCTGGCCCACGACATCTACCTGACCAACCTGGCGTCGCCGGACGAGGCCTTGCGGCGGCGCAGTATCGAAACGCTGGTGGAGGAAAGACGGCGCTGCTTGATGCTGGGGGTCACTGGGCTGGTGTGCCACATGGGGGCGCACCTGGGGCAGGGGGTGCGGATCGGCTTGCGGCGCTACGCAGCGGGCCTGCGAGAGGTCCTCCAGCGGAGCGAGGGTGTGCCCATCCTGCTGGAGAGCAGTGCTGGCCAGGGAAGCTGCCTGGGGTGTCGCTTCGAAGACATCGCCGAGGTGCTGGAGTACGTGGAGGGCGACGTGGGCGTGTGTCTCGACACGTGCCATCTGTTCGCGGCCGGCTACGACCTCGAAGAAGCGACGTGGCAGGAGTTCGATAGCCTGATCGGATTCGATAGGCTGAAAGCGCTGCATCTCAACGACAGCCAGAAGCCGCTGGGCTCCCGGGTGGACCGCCACGAGCATATCGGCCAAGGGTGCATCGGCGAGGAACCGTTCCGCCGCATCCTGCAGGATGGGCGTTTTGCCGGGCTGCCCATGGTGGTGGAGACGGAAAACGACGAAGGCCGCGGGCATGCCCGCGACCTTCGAGTCTTGAAGAGGCTACGGTTAAAGCGCGAAGACCTCGGCCGATGAGCCCTGCGCCGCCGTCGGATCCGCTCCGGTGGACGCCGCCGCTTGGACCGTCAGGGTGCCGTTACCCACCGTAAGCGGGACGATGGCCGCATTGCCGGTCGTGGCGTACAGCACGTTGGGGCCGAGGTTGGCGGCCG
>DASYBA010000867.1:0-3586 GCA_036501005.1 Candidatus Xenobia bacterium
GCGGGAGGCACAGCGCCTGGGGGTCAACGGGTTTGCCCACCCCGGACGATTGAACGTGGCCCTCGACGCGGCCCGCCTCCGGTTGGCCCCGGTGCGGCTCCTGGTGGCCCTGGCAGATCTGCCTTACGTGACGTCTGCCGATATCGAAATCCTGCACGATCGGCTGGGAGAGCAGCCCGGCGTCGTGGTGGCACCGGACGAGGCCGGTCAGGGCACCAACCTCATGTTGCTGTCGCCCGCACTGGCGGTCCCGTTCTGCTACGGCCCCATGAGTTGCCCGCGGCACGTGGCGGCGGCAAAAGAGCGGGGGTTGGCGGCCACCCTGCTATCGCCGGGGCGCACCGGCATCGATATCGATACGCCCGCCGATCTGGCTCGCATGACATGTTCCTGACCGTCTTCTCCATGGCCGGGCTGCCCGAGATTCGTCCGGGCGACGACGTGGCGGCGCACATTCTGGCCTGGAACGCCCAGATTGATGGCGACCTTCGCTTGCGGGCCGACGACCTGGTGGTGGTGACGCAGAAAGTGGTCAGCAAGGCCGAGGGCCGGCTGGTGCGACTGGCCGACGTCAAGCCCCGTGCCGAGGCGGTCGAGTTTGGGCAGAAGTGGGAGCGGGACCCCCGCCAGGTCGAGGTGGTCCTGCGGGAAAGCGTGCGCGTGCTCCGCATGGAGCTGGGACTGATCATCAGCGAGACGCGCCACGGTTTTGTGTGTGCCAACGCCGGCGTCGATCTATCGAACGCCGGCGAGGCTGACGTCGCATGTCTTCTACCCGACGATGCGGATGCCTCGGCCCGCCGAATTCGAGACACGCTGGAGCAGGCACTAGGGGTTCGGGTGGGTGTGATGATTTCCGATACGTTCGGCAGGCCGTGGCGAAACGGCATCACCAACGTCGCCATCGGGGTGGCCGGCTTTCGCCCCCTGGTCGACTACCGGGGCCGTTCCGACCCGCACGGTTATGAACTGAAGTCGACGTGGGTGGCGGTGGCCGACGAGATGGCGGCCGCAGCCGAGCTGGTCATGGGCAAGACGGATCGGGCGCCCGTCGCCGTCTTGCGTGGTTACCCCACCATCTGGGAAGAAGGCTCCATACGAGAGCTGGTGATGGATTCCAGTCGCGATTTGTTCCACTGAGGAGGAGACGTCATGAGATACGAGATTGGCTATGCGGCGATGTGCGAGCAGTTCACCCCCATGGATCTGGTTCAATATTGCCAGAAAGCCGAGGCCGCCGGATTCAAAGGCCACATGGTCTCCGACCACTTCAACCCATGGACACCCCAGCAGGGCCAGTCTGCCTTTGTCTGGACGCTGCTGGGCGCCCTGGGCATGCAGACCCAGGGCGACTTCGGCACGGGTGTGGCCGCCCCAGGTTATCGAATCCACCCTCTGGTTCTCGCCCACGCGGCGGCCACCACGGCCCAGATGTTTCCGGGACGCTTCTGGCTCGGGTTGGGGGCCGGGGAGGCCCTCAACGAACACGTGGTCGGCGGATACTGGCCGGAGGCCCCGGAGCGCCTGGAGCGGCTGGACGAATGCCTGGAGATCATCCAGAAGCTGTTGTCGGGCAAGAAGGTTCGACATAGTGGCAAGTATTATCGGGTAGAGAGCTGCAAACTCTGGACCCGAAGCGACCCGCCGCCGCCCATCTATATCGCGACGGCAGGGCCCATCAACTCGGAGAAGACCGGTCGAAATGCAGACGGCATCATCATTCCGGGTGCGGGGGATGAGAAACTCAAAATGTTGTTGGAAAAATTCGAGAAAGGGGCAAAAGACGCGGGCAAGAACCCCGATGAGATGCCCCGCATCCTGCAGATCCACGTGTCGTGGGCCAAGACCCAGGAGGAAGCGGAGCAGCAAGCCGTCCGGGAGTGGCCCAATGGGGGCATGGCCTTCGCCAAGGCCGATATTCGGCAACCCGAGGAGTTCGAGGCCATGGCGAAGATCGTCCGGCTCGACGATTTCAAGAACCGGGTGCTGATGACTCACGATCTGACCGCCCATCGCCAGCATCTGCAGCGGTTCATCGACCTGGGGTTCACGGCGGTCTACGTGCACAACGTGGGCCGCAACCAAGAAGCGTTCATCGAAGCCTACGGCAAGGAAGTCATTCCGCACCTGAAGTGGCCGCCGAAGGTGACCCGGGTGGGCTCCGGGGCTGGGTCGGCTCGGTGAAGACGCTCGACCCGGTCGAGTTGATGGGGGCTCGGGGCAAGGTCCTGGATGAGCTTCTGCGTGAGGCGGGGCGCCTGCGAGACGAGGCGCATGGGCGCACCGTCACGTTCTCACCCAAGGTGTTTCTACCGGTGACGAACCTCTGTCGAGATCATTGTTCCTATTGCACGTTTCGCAAGAACCCCAACGACCCGGGTGCATGGACCATGACGGTCGGCGAGATCCGAGACGTCTGTCGAACTGGTCGGCGACAGTCCTGCCAGGAGGCGCTCATGTGCCTGGGAGACAAGCCGGAGCTGGCTTTTTCTTCCTATCGCAAAATGCTGCGGGAGTGGGGGTACGACAGCACCGCCGACTACGTGTATCGGGCCTGCCAGGTGGCGCTGGAAGAAGACATGTTGCCGCACACCAATGCGGGCATCATGAGCCGCGAGGAAATGGTGCGGTTACGTCCCGTCAACGCCAGCATGGGCCTCATGCTGGAGAACGTGAGCCCTCGGCTGCGGGAGAAAGGGCAGGCCCACCATGCGGCGCCCGACAAGGAGCCGGCCGTGCGAATGCGGATGCTGGAAGAGGCTGGGGAGCTTAATATCCCGTTCACGACGGGCTTGCTGGTAGGGATTGGCGAGACGTTGCAGGAGCGAGTCGACACCCTGGTGGCGATACGAGACCTGCATGCTCGATACGGCCACGTGCAGGAAGTCATCGTGCAGAATTTTCGGGCCAAGCCGGGCACGAGGATGGAAGGTGCGGTGGAAGTCTGCGCCGAGGAGATGGCTGCGACGGTGGCGGTCGCACGGTTGATACTGGGCGGCGAGATGCATCTGCAGGCGCCGCCGAACCTCAGTCCGGACGACCATCGGCTGCTCTTGAGGGCCGGCCTCGACGACTGGGGCGGCGTGTCACCGGTGACGCAAGACTACATCAATCCGGAGGCTCCGTGGCCCCATCTGCGGGACCTGCAGGCGACGTGCCGGGCGGAAGGGTTTGAATTGCGGCCTCGACTGCCCGTATATCGGGAGTACGTCAAGCCTGAGTTCGTGGCGCCCGGGTTACTGGCGCGGGTGTTGGCCGCGGAGGAGAAGTTGCTGTGTCTGAACTGAGTCTTTTCGAGGGCGTATCGGAAGCGGTTCGCAACGGTCTGGCGTGTGCGCTGGACGGCGGAGAGGTCGGACGGCCCGATGCCCTCGCCCTGGCGAATGCGCAAGGTCGCGATCTGCTGGCCTTGATGGCGGTGGCCGACCGGCTGCGGGAGCGGCAGGCGGGGGCGGTGGTCACCTACGTGATCAATCGCAATATCAACTTCACCAACGTGTGCGTCAAGCACTGCACGTTTTGCGCTTTCAGCCGCAGCCATCGGGAGGAGGCGGGGTACTTTCTGCCCACTGAGGAGATCCTGCGG
>DASYBA010000868.1:0-3307 GCA_036501005.1 Candidatus Xenobia bacterium
GAACCCGTGAAGGACGTATTGTCCGGAGAAGCACCCGCTCCGGTGGTGCAATCGACGCTGCGAGTGGCGCTGGCGGGCAACCCCAACTCCGGCAAGTCCACCCTCTTCAATGCCCTCACGGGCCTGTCGCAGAAGGTGGCCAACTATCCCGGGGTCACCGTGGAGAGGAAGATCGGCCGGTTCAAGCTGGACGGCGCCACGGCCGAGCTCATCGATCTGCCGGGAACGTATTCATTGACGGCCCAGGCCCCGGACGAGGAGATCGCCCGCGACATCCTGTTCGGATGGCGGCCCGATACCCTACCGCCGGACGTCGTCGTGGTGGTGGTCGACGCCACCCACCTGGAGCGCAATCTCTATCTGGCCACCCAGGTCGTCGAACTGGGCTATCGAACCGTCGTGGCGCTCAACATGGCCGACCTGGCCGAAACGCACGGCATTGCGGTCGACGAGACCCGGCTGGCCGAGCGGTTCGGATGCCCGGTGGTCAAGACGGTGGCCAACAAGGGGCAGGGGCTGGATGCCCTGAAAGCGGCCATCGGCGCATCCCGGGCCGGGACGGTGCGCCTGGCGCTAGCCGATCCGTGGCGATCTTGCGTGGTGGATCTGGGCCAGGAGCTGGCGTCCCGCTGGAACGTGCCCGCGTCCCTTTCGGAAGCCCTGGCGTTGCGGTTCCTCAGCGCCGCCCGAGGCGCGGACCAGGCCCTGGCCCGCTTCGGGCCCGAGGCGAAGGCCCGAGTGCAGGAGGCCCGAGTCGACGGCTGGGATGGCGCCGAGGCCGCCGCCCGCTATGCCTGGGTGCGCGACCTGATGGCCGAGGCCGTGAGCGGATCGGGCCCGCAAGGCACGACCCTGGCCGACCGTATCGACCGCATTCTCACCCACAAAGTGTGGGGGCTGCTCATCTTCACGCTCATCATGGCGGTCGTGTTCCAGAGCATCTTCACGTGGGCGAAACCGCTCATGGACGGCATCCAGGATCTGTTCGCCGATCTGCAGTTGGGCCTGAAAGCGCATCTGCCGCCCGGCATTCTCACCGACCTGATCACCGACGGCGTGGTGGTCGGGGTGGGGAGCGTAGTGCAGTTCGTCCCCCAGATCGCCATCTTGTTCCTGTTCCTATCGATTCTGGAGGACAGTGGCTACCTGGTGCGGCCGGCGTTTGCCCTGGATCGCCTGATGCGCCGCTTCGGCCTGTCCGGGCGCAGCCTGATCCCGTTACTGAGCTCCTTCGCCTGCGCGATTCCCGGTATCATGGCGACGCGGGTGATATCGAACCGCAACGACCGCCTGCTCACCATATTGATCGCCCCGCTGATGACGTGCTCGGCGCGGCTACCCATCTATACCCTGATGATTGCGGCGTTCGTGGCCCCGACCCCGGTCCTGGGCGGCCTGCTGAACATGCAAGGGGTCGCCATGCTGGTGCTCTATCTCCTGGGGGTCGGCGGGGCCCTGGTGGTAGCCGCGGTCTTCAAACGGACCATCTTGAAGAGCACGGTCACCCCGCTCATTCTGGAGCTGCCGCCCTATCGAATGCCGGCCTGGGCGGCGGCGCTTCGCGAGGTGTGGCGGCGATCCTTCATGTTCGTCGAGACGGCGGGGACGCTCATCTTGTGTTTGTCGATCGTCTTGTGGTTTCTGGCGGCCTTTCCCCGCGTGACGGTAGCCGACGCTCCGGCCCTGGCTCACCAGGACATGGTGGCCAATGGCGAGGACGTGACCAACGCCGCTGCGGTGCAAACGGCAGTGCGCCGGGTCGAACAAAGGACGCAGATGGAGCAGAGCTTCATGGGCCATCTCGGGCGGGCCATCGAACCGGTCGTGCGCCCGCTAGGGTTCGATTGGAAGATTGGCGTGAGCCTCCTGGCGTCGTTTGCCGCCCGCGAGGTGGTGGTCTCGACGCTGGGCATTCTCTACACGGTCAACGACGTCGAAACGAACCGGCAGACCCTGGTGGAGCGTTTGCGGGGTGCGACGGCGACCTTTACGCCGGCCGTCGTGTGGTCTCTCCTGGTCTTCTATGTGTTCGCGTGCCAGTGCATGAGCACGGTGTCGGTGGTGGTGAAGGAGACGGGAGGTTGGCGATGGCCAGCGTTCATGGTATCGTACATGATGGTGCTGGCGTACACCGCGTCGATGGTGACGTACCAGGGTCTCCATAGGATAGGGTATTAGGATGTTGCAGTATCTGATCGTCTATTTGATTGTGGCGCTGGCCGTCTGGCAGTTGCTGCGCAAGGTGCTGCCGGCACGCAAGAAGAAGGCGGCGGGCAAGTCGTGCTCGGCGTGCACGTCCTGCGGGCCCGACGAGAGTGCGGCAGACTGGGCGGGCGGCGCGGCGAAGAAGCCGGTGGGGTCATCCAGAGGATAGTGATGGCGATCACCGGACGGTGTTAAGGAAATAAAATCGGCCATTCACTAAAAGTTTTACACGTCAATAATCCGATGTTCACAGTTTTTATGGAAAATTAGTGATACGACGTTGATCGGAGAATTTTGTCGTGGAGGCTGTCCATGGCGGATTCCCTAGGTATCGCATCCCCCTTTAGTCCTTTTGGCTCCTCCTCGCCCTTTGGCCGTAGCTCGGCCCTCGACCGGGTGCGGGAGATGATCGGCTCGCTCTTGACCCAGCAGGGGGCCAACCCTGCGCAAATGCGGCAGGCGCTGCAAGGGCTGGATGGCTCGCAACTCTCGGATGAGGCCATCCAGGCGTTGAGCGGGCAGCAGGGCGCGGCCGGTGCGGGTCAGTCGCACGTGCAGGCCATCATCAACAATTATCTCAGCAAGCATTTGAGCCAGTCGCAGGCGGTGCATCCGACCGGGTCGGTGGGGCAGTCGCTGGAAAATGGACCGGCCAGCCACCATCCTGAGTTTCAGCCGGCCGGGCATTACCAGTCCGGCGGCGATGCGAGGGGTTCGCATGGGGCCAACGGCGCCAATGGTTCGAATGGTGCGAATGGGTCCAACGGTGCCAACGGGGCGGGTCAAAAACACAAGCAGCAGAGAATCCGCATCTACTGGGAACCGTCGACCCGGGCCGGGCAGATCGATTCACCCGGCTCGCCCATTGGCAAGATCAACGTCAAGAAGGAAGGCGGCGGCGGCCAGGACAACGCCGGTCAGCAGGCCGCATCCTCAGCCGCCCAGGGCCAGGGAGGGTCCGGGAACGGGGGCAGCGGCGCGGGCGCGGGCGGGGCCGGTGGCGGCTCTGGTGCAGGCGCGGTGGGGGCCGTGGGTGGGTCGTCACCGCCCAGTGGTTCGAGCGGCTCGGACGGCGCGGGCGCCATGGGTGAGACGGCCATCG
>DASYBA010000869.1:0-2167 GCA_036501005.1 Candidatus Xenobia bacterium
GTGGTGCAGCTTGAAGGTGCGGCCTTCGAAGACGACCGTGTGGCCGGCGTTGTTGCCCCCGGAGTAGCGGGCCACGATGTCGACATGCTCCGCCAGGTAGTGGCTCATCTTGCCCTTGCCCTCGTCGCCCCACTGGGTGCCGATGACGGCGGTGTTGTTCTGAATCTTACCCACGTTTGCTCCTTGCAGCCTGGTTGAGAAACGCCAGCGGCACCTTCGTCGTCCGCCCCCAGTCGAGAGTGTGTCGGAAGTTCGCCGCCTCCATGATGACGTACTCCCTCGCCCCGTCATTGCCGATATACCAGATGCGAGCCTGGTCCCGGTCCAGGGCGGACTCCAAGGCGTCTCTCTGCCTTTGGGCCATGCCCTGTGGCTCATAAATCAGGTGCATGGACGCTCTACGCTATCCCCCGGGGGGAGCCTCAGTGGGTTTCTTGCGGGGGGCCGCCTTGCTGGCGGACACGGGTTCGGAGTCAGCGTCGCCCAGCAGCATGCGGCCGCAGTTCTTGCAGGTTTCCAACTGGCCCTCTTGCAGCTTGGCCTTGGACTGGGGCGCAAAGGCCATGCCGCAGCTCCCGCACGTGCCCCGCACGGTGCGAGCCACCGCGATGCCGTCCTTGCGGCGCAGATGGTCATACTTCTTCATCAGATTCCCATCCACGTCGCCCACCAACCCGAGGCGCTTGGCCTGCCATTCCTTGAGCGTGGATTCCAAGGCCCCCCGGTCGGCCGCGAGCTTCTCGCTCGCCTCTTGCACCCCGCCCTCCTGTTCCTTGAGCAGGTACTTCAACGCTTGGATGTCGGTCTTGTGCTGATCGACGGTATCCATCATGCCCAGCACCTGCTCTTCGAGCTCGCCTTTCTGCGACCCCAGCAGATCGATCTCTTTCTGCAGGTCGGTCAGCTCCTTGGAGTTGTTGACCTTGCCGCCGTAGAGCTTCTGTTCGTTCTTCTTTTTCTGCGCTTCCTTGGTGGCCAGGTCGAGTTCGAGGTTTTTCAAGGTCGTCGACGACTTGCGCAACGCGTCTTCTTCTTCGGCCAGCTTGCGGCGAGTATCGCCGATCACCGCGGTGGTCGACGTATCGGGCTGGAGCGCCTTCAACTGGGCCTCCAGCGCCATGATCTTGAGGTCGAGCTGCTGCAGCCGGTAGACCGGCCAGAGGGCGTTCATGACGCCACTGCCCGGGCGGCAATGGCGGCGATGCGATCCGGTCGCAGCACTCCGATGTAGGGCAGGTGGCGATAGTTCTGGGCATAGTCCAGGCCGTAGCCCACCACGAAGCGGTCTTCAATCTCGAAGCCCCGGTAGTCGACCTGGATGGGCAGGATGCGTCGCACGGGTTTGTCGACCAGCGTGCACAGTCGGAGGCTGGCGGGTTGTCGGAGCCGCAGGGTCTTCAAGAGATAGCCGAGCGTCAACCCGGTGTCGACAATGTCTTCAACCACCAGCACGTGGCGCCCGCCGATGTTCTCTTCCAGGTCCTTGAGAATGCGTACGACGCCCGACGAGGTGGTCGACTCGCCGTAGCTTGAAATAGCCATGAAGTCGAGCACCAGCGGCCGTTTGATGGCCCGCATCAGGTCTGCTGTGAAGAAGAACGACCCCTTCAGCACGCTTACCATGAGCACTTCCTGGTCGGCATAGTCGTGCGTGATGCGAGCCGCCAGTTCAAGCACCTTGGCCTCGATCTGCGGGGCCGTGATGAGGACCTGTTCGATATCCTCGTGCAAGGTGCTGTTCACAGCCCATATTTCAGGGCCAGATTCCGATAGTCCTTTCCATAGAAGATCTTGATGTTGACGGCCGGATACATGGCTCGAAGCTGCCGAATCTTGCGGTTTTTCTTCGTCACCAGGCTTTGCTTGAGGGTGGTGAGCTCGATGAACATGTCCAGGTCGAGCAGATAAAAGTCGGGCGAGAAGCATTCCTGCACCCGACCCAGGTCGTCCCAGCGCAAGGGAAAGGTGTACGGCTCGTACACCCAGCGAATCTCGTAGAAATCAAGGATGCGAGCAAACTCGGCCTCGCTGGGATGGGCAAACGCGTGCTTGGCGGTCTGCAGCCCTCGCCGGGCGTCTTCGCTAATGCGGCAGCAGCCCCGACATCACGATACTTTCGCCCAGCACCACAAACGACGCCGTCAGCGTGAACCACCGCCAGCCGCGG
>DASYBA010000870.1:0-8877 GCA_036501005.1 Candidatus Xenobia bacterium
CGGGCCAATCCGACGGTGTGGGGCCGCATCCACCGGGTAGAAGGAGAGGACGGCTGGGAACACCGCGCCGCCACCGAGAGCGATGACCTGTCGTGGCCCGCCTTGGAGCTGCCCGCCATGTTCCGGGACGCCTGGGATGCCCTCGACCAGGTGACGCCCCAACTGGCCGACCCGGAACAAAGGGCCTGGGCCTCGGCCGTCGCCAGCCTGCGGGCGCTCTGCGACGATCTGGCCCGAGACTACTCCCGGCTGTCGTTGGCCGAGGTACGCCGGCGGGTCTTCCAGGCTGAGGCCATGATCGTCGAGTTGGGGCGGGCGTGCGGAGCTCCGGCGCCCACCGGTCCCTTCCTGTGGGTGGAGCTTTGCCCCAGCGTACGGGTGGAGGTGGACTGGGAGGCCGCCCGGCGGGCGGTGGCGACCACACTGGAGTTCTACGGACGTCTGGGCGCCCACGAGCCCTTGTCCCTGGCCATTCCCGAGCGCCTCCGGGCGGGGTGCCCGGATGGCGATCTGGCTCGCACGGTGGCGCTCGATCGGATGCAGTGGAACGCCTCGGCCATGGGCCGGGTGCGCTGGGCCGACCTGCCCGGCGGCGACTTCTGGGGGCGGCACCCCACCGGTCGGGTGTGCATGCCGCCGGGCCAGGCTCGGCCCCATTCTCCGCTCGGGTCGGCCGCAGTTCGCATCGACGGGCCGAGGGTCTGGGTGGGCGCGATGACCCCAGAGCCGTGGATCGCCTACTCCCGAGTGGCCTCGTTCATCGACCCGGCGGGCCTCCTCCAAGGCTGGATGCAGGACGGGTTCCGGGCCCTCGAGACCTGCTGGCAGGTGCGGTTCGCCGAGCTGGTCTGCCCGCTGCAGGATCGTCCCAACCTGGCGGCCCGCACGCCCTTTGTCGATCGGGTGGTCGAGCCGTACGGCCACGGCTTGGACGGCATCCGGCTGGAAGACGGGCTCCTCCGCATGCCCGACGCCGTCGTGCCCCTGTTCACCTCTTCGGGTCTCGTCGGGCGGGGCGATCGGCTGGCCCGCCTCCTGCAACTCCTGTGGTTCCAGCACGGGCGGGCCGGGCTGGCCCGCGACTTTCCCGCCTTCGATCACGACACGCCGCGCTACACGCTGGATGACGTCGTCCTGTGCCCTCGCCGGTGGTTTGTGCCGGACGAAGTGCTGAACGCCAGCGGCGCGGAGCGGTACCTGCGGTGGCGGCGCTTCGTGCGGGAGCAGGCGGTGCCAGACTGGGTCTACGCCTTCGGCCCCGACCACCCCACTCCGGAACTGCTGGCCACCGACAGCCCTTTTGGGGTGTCCCTGCTGCCCGCCCAGAGTCGGTTGGAGGAGGCGCCGCCGCCCTGGGCGCTGGATCGCGCCGGTCGTCCCCACCACGCCGAGCTGGTGCTGAGCTTCAAGAACCGAGCGGTGGTGCCGCGATGAAGTGGGTGCAGGCGAACGTGTCTTTGAGCCGCCCCTTCAACGCGGTGCCCCTGTGGGAGGCGCTGCTGCCCCGGCTGGACGCCTGGCGACCCCGTCATTGGTTCTTCATGCGGAAGGCGCCGGCGCTCCGGCTGCGGTTCGAGGGGCGAGGGCTGGACGACAAGGTCAGGGGCTTTCTGGATGACATGGTGGCGGCCGGAACCGTGGTGGCATGGCAACCCGCGGCCTACGAGCCCGAGACGCACCTTTTCGGGGGTCGCGAGGGGATGGAGGTCGCCCACCGGCACTTCACCGTCGACGCGGCGACGGCGGCGCGCCTGGAACTGGCCAGCGAGGACTTCGCCGCCTGGTCGGCGGCCATGCTGCACGACCTCTTTCGGCGGGCGACCGGAGACCTCTGGGAGGTATGGGAGGTGTGGAAGAACCTCGAGCGATTGCGCAACCCAGCCCCCGACGTCGATGCCGAGGCCGTCGAGACGGCCCGGCGCATCGTGGTCGGCGAAGGTCCCCAGGGAGCGCTGGCCGACGCCTATCGAACCGCCAACCAGGGGGCGGCGGACGGATTGCGAGAGTTGGCCGATGCAGGGCGGCTCAACGCGGGAGTGCGAGCGCTGCTGCCTTTCTACACGGTCTTCCATTGGAACCGCTTTCGCCTGCACGTCCCGCAGCAGACCCGCATGATGGCGGCCATGCAGGCCGTGCTCAATCCGCGGGCGGGGATGTCTTCGAGCGATACAGGGTCTCCCACCAGAGGGTCGCGTGAAATTCCCAGTTAACGGTGAGGGGAGGGGGCGGGGAGGCCAAAAAACGCGCCATGACCGCCAGCATCTCGACGGCATCCTCTCGCTTGAGGTTGCGGCGGGGCAGTTTGCGGCCGGCCCGCGCTTCCAGGGCCCCCCACGTTCGGTCGGGGTAGTAGAGCGACTTGGCCCAGTCGATCAGCTCGGGCTCTTCGGGAATGGCGGCGCGAATGTTGACCATGGCCTCCGACAAGGCGCGGAAGCCGTCGGCGGCTGGCGCGTGCACCACCGCCACTTCGTCGTCGTCTTCGAGAAGACCATCGCGAAACTGTTCGAAGATGCGGCCCACGCCGACCATCCCGAAGGGGTGCAGCTCGGCGGCCCGCAGCGCGCCCATGCTGGAGCTGCCGAAGACGTGCACGCCCTGCGCCATGGCCCACAGAATCTCCTTGTGCCACACCGCGGGCACCTGGTCGAAGTAACCGTCGACGATGCCCACCGCCACCGGCCGGTACTGGAGGACCGCGGCCAGCAGATCGCCCTGGCTGACCGGCGGGAGGAAAATGGCGTCCAGGTGCGGGCGGCCCTCTTCGACCGGCAGGGTGGGCCCCAAGAAGCAGAGCACCGTCATCGGCGGGCTCGGGGGCCCCGTTGATAGCGCGGCGAGCTGGACGGGCCTTCCAGGCCGGGCACCAGCACCCGGGCCACCGCCAGCCCGATGTCTTTTCGAGACAGGTCCACCACCAGGACGTCGCCGCAGCCGGCCTGGCCAAGCTGGGCGCAGGCACGGGCGACGTCCTCGCCGATGTCGCCGGTGTCCCAGGTCGGAACCGCCTGGAAATCCTGCCCCGCCTCGTCTCTCTCCAGGCTCTGCAGATCCTGTTCCCGCGCCTGGGTGAGAAACCGGACGTAGTTGGCGCGGTGCAGGTCGTCTCGCGTGCCGGCGATGGTGGTCAGACGGGTCTGGGCGGCCTCCGTGAGCGCCCTGGAGAGGGCCACCGCGCGGCTCGGGTGGCAGCCCATGCCCCACCCTTCCGGGGCGACCTTCCAGGCCGGCGAAGCCTCGTCTTCGACGATGAGGCAGATAAAGCACGGCAGGCCGACGTCGGTGGTGGCGTTCCACAGGGCGGTGCGGATGCCCGCCGCCTGGTAGCGTTCCAAAAGCCACCGACAGAGGTCGTCGTCCACCGTGTCGAGGGCGACCCGCATGGCGGCCCGACCCTCATACGACGTGGCGTCCCACAGGGCGGTGGCGTCCCGCTCCACCGTCTCGCAGAGGCCGTGCAGGACGGCCTCGGCCAGGTGGTTGCCGCTCGCCAGGCCGTTGGAGGACATCAAAAACGAGCCGCTGCCCGGCGGGGCGGGACGCATGTAGCGGGTGTGCACCATCTCGTGGGGGACGAGGCGCCGGGCGCCGGACGCCCAGTCGACCGCCTCCACCCACAGGATGGGGAGGTCCGGGGTGAACCGGGTGTTGTCGGGCTGGGGCAGACGGGAGACGTCGACCGCCCGCGCCCGGATGTCGTGGTAGGGCGCCAGCAGGGTGGCGATGGTCATGTTCTCCGCGTGCCAGGCCTCTATCGACTCCATGATGCCGGACACCTGGGCCGACACCAGGTCCGCCCCCTTGCCTTGCGACACGGCCAGCGACATGGCGTTGGGACGCACCACCATGACGACCGGGATGCCGATGCGATCGAGACCGGTGACGTTGGCCACCCGCGTGATGCCAAAGTCTGCCAGGCGAGGTTTCAGACGGCCGAGCGTCTCTTCAGGCGGGCAGGCCCGGTGCGTGCCGGAGCGGTATCCTTTGGGACAGTGCACCTGCATAGCCCGCCTGCTTCCTGTCCTCCTCAACCACTTCCTCCCGGAGGCCCTCCATGAGGCGGGGCTTCATCCTGGTCGCGGCGCTGGGGATCATGGCAGCCATGTTCATCCTCGCCCTCGGGCTGATCGACCTGGGCCAGGCGCTGGGCGGTTTCTCCCTGCAGGTGGAGAACGAGCAGAAACAGTGCCAGGCCATCAATGCGGGGCTGATGGCCCTGCAGGATGTCTTGCAGGGCGAGGAGGACCTGCTCTCCACGCCACCGGTCGTGTCTATTGATGCGCAGTCGGCCCAGCGGGGCCAACTGTTTCTGGCCATGACCGCCCTGCCGGGCGCGCCCGGGTTCGCCTCGCACCCCGGCGCGGCCGGGGCCACTGAACTGGACTTCACCCATGGAGACGACGGTGTCGCCAGCTATCCGAAGGGGCTATCGCTGGGCCAGCCGCACGGGGCGCTGGTGCTGCAGGGCATCTTCAACGGCGGAGAGATCGATTCGTCGGTCGACATGCCCACGCAGGGCGCCTTTGATGTTGTCCAGGACGGCTATTCGAACCGCCTCGCCACGTCCAGCACGGTGACGCTGCCGGTCCGACACGGCCTGGTCTTCATGCAGTCCGTGCTCCAAAGCAGTAGCGAATATCTCGGCGAGTATAGTGCCGGGTGGCCGTATGGCCTCCTGGCGGGCACCTCGTTGTCGTTCGAAGACCTGGGCGCCGCACAGGATCTCGCCGGGGACGTCCAGAGCGGGGTCCCGGTATCGGTTTTCTCGGCCGGCAGCGTGACCTCCGTGCACGCCGACGACGCCTACATCAATGGCCACCTCTGGTCGAGCGGGGCCGACTTCCATCTCAACAACCCGGGCGGCGTGGTGCTGCCTCTGGCTCCGCCCCCGCCCGGCCTGACCAACGGTCTGCCGACGCAGTTCTTTCACAACGTGTCGGCCGCGGTCACCAACGTCGAAATGGCGGCCAGCCAGGGGGTCTGCGGCCTGGCCCCGCTCGACAACTCCGGGCTGGCGGCCCTCATGCAGGCCCTGCAGTGTGGTGGTTGGGCCTCGCAGGTGTCGGGGGCGGTCGGGCCATCCGACAGTCCGAATCCCAACCAACTGAACCACGACCTGACGGTCTCGTCCACCTCGCCCAACCCTTCGCCCCTGGTGATCAACGTCCCGGGCGGCCTCACCATCGCGGGCGACGTCTTTATCGAACCGGGGTCGGTGCTGGTGGTGGTGGGCAACTTCAAATGCGATACGCTCTACATGAGCACGGGCTCGACCCTGCTGGTGGAGTTCGGTGCTTTCTCGGCCGACCACGTCGACATGGTGACGTCGGATATCGGGGGCGTGCCGCTGCAAAGCATCACGGCAACGATCCTGAGCGACGGTTCGATACAGGTTCCCAACGGCACCACGACGACCCCCGGGGCGGTGGGCGACATCGGCAATCAGCCGTTTCAGCCCATCTGCTCGTGCTGCGGCCAGATCGCCGGCACCCTCGACGCCGGGCCCCTGGTCAGCCTGCTGGGCACCATCACGGGCAAGGCAGCAGTGCAGAGCGGCATCAACGCCCCCGTTCCGGGGGTTCTGATGGTTTCCATGGGAGCGAACAACTTCATGCCCGGCATGCAGGTAGGCGCCGGGGGCGGGCCTGTGCCGCCCAAGGTGTCGGGACTCTACGTGTCGCTGGGGGGCGCCATCGAGGTGGGGGAGACGGGCGCCCGCACGGTCGGAGCGGTATGGAGCGGCCAGAACAGCGTGACAGTGCACGGCGAGTATCGATACTATCCGTACTTTACCCACGCCTTTATCGAGACCGCCAACAGCGGTACCGTGCAGGCCCAGGCCAAGTCCTACCACTTGACGGCCTATGGCCGGGAGGACCGATGAGACGCGGCTTCACCATTATCGAGTGCGTCATCGCGGCCTTCGTGCTCATCTGTGGGTTCATGGCGGTGGCGTCGGTGTTTCCGCAAGCCAATCGACAAGCGGTCATGACCCGCGATCACCAGGCCGCCGTGGCGCTGGCACGGAGCGTGCTGGACGCGTTGGCGGGCAACTACCTCGAGCCGCCGAGTTCGATATACCATGGGGCGCTATTGCAGCCGTACACGGTGACGGAGATGGTGGAAGGGGTACCGGTGACGACGACGTTCACGCCGCACCTGGCGTTCGCATCGGGTCGCCTGGTGAACCAGCCGGCACAGTCATCGACGGACCTGGCATCGGTAACCGTGACGTGGGTTGACGCCACCAGCAAGACCCGGACGCCCAAATTCGTGACCATGGAGGGCGGCGTGGGGGTGGAACCCTGATGGAAGGTATCACAACAGCTCGAGCTCCAGGAACAACGTGCTCAACAACTGGTTGATGGCGGTCCGACTCTGCTCGCGCGACTGCGTCGGCGAGGCGAGCCGGTCCAACAAAGCCGCGCTCGTCCCGTCACAGGGGGCCACCGTCTCGAAAAAGGCCTGCTCCACCCTTGCCGAGTACCGAGGCGTTCGAATCGCGACCCAGCCATCCTGAGACTCCGTGGTCAATGCGGGCGACCAGCGCAGTCGGCAGACCTGCGGGTCGGTGTCGCCGGGCAGGCTGGTTCGATATGGAAACGATCGACCGTGGTACCACGTCGCATACAGCCCGGCGTACTCTTCGAATCCCGGCCACAGATGCTGAGGATGGTCGTGCCACGCCCGGTAAGCCTGGCGGAGCCGCTGATAGAACTCGTCCAACAACTCTCCCACGCGCTCGTGCGTCATGCCTCGGCCGTTGGTCCAGTCCCGGCCTGCCGATAGCGCAAAGTCCCGAGCCTCCCAGGCCGACGGGTCCAGCGTGATCCCATACTGCTCCCGATCCCGGAAGTAGGGCGTTCTCTCGTCGAGGGAAAAGCGGTGGACGTCCCAACTGTTGCTGGGGTGGCTGATGACGTCGACGTGGTCGAGAAAGAACTGCAGGGTCTGTCGAGCCTCGGCCTCGGTCTCCTCCGGGTGGCCGATCATGGAGAACAGGTGGAAGGCGATCCCGGCGCTCCGGCAATTCTTCAAGACGGGGGCCACATGCTCCATGCGAATGCCTTTGTCCATGTGATCGATGGTCTTTTGCGCCCCCGACTCCAGGCCGAAGAACAGTTTCCTCAGGCCCATGTCGGCCAGCCGCTGGCAGGTTTCCGCCGTAAACCCCGGCTCGAGGCGTGCATACCCCACCAGGGCCCGCGGCGGGACGTCGGAAGCTTCGAAAGCGTCGGCTAGATCCAGCAGCAGCCGGGGAGACAGGGCCTCGTCGGTGATGACGAAATGTCGGGCACCGTGTCGAGCCGCCAACACTCCCACATCTGCGACCACCTGCTCGGGATCTCGCACTCGATAGGCTTTTTTCGATATATGGTTGATATAAGGGATATCGCAGAACTTGCAGCGGTTGAAGTAGCACCCCTTGCCCGTCAGGATGGGGAGGACCGGCGCGGGAGCCAGATATTGGTCCAGCGGCAGGCCTTCGAAATCCGGCGTCGGCAGCCCTCTCACGTCTTCGACCCGCGTCGGATTGACCCGCACCTCCCCGCCTTGCAGGAAGAGGTAGTTGGGCACCTTCGAGAAGTCCCGACGGCCGTCCAACTGGGCCACCAGTTCCAGCAGAGCCGTTTCACCCTCGTAGGCCACCAGGCCGTCGCAGAAGGCCTCGAAGAAGGCCGGTCGTGTCGCCAGGGCGGCCACGAACTTGGTGTACACCGCCCCTCCGATCACGGTGTAGAAGCCCGCCTCCTTCAGGCGCCGAGCCAGGAGCAGGCCCGGCACGATCTGCTGCCCGTTCTGGATCGCCACTCCCACCAACCTCGGGTTGCGGGCCTGCAAATCCGCGATGACGCGGCGGTAGAGCCCCGCAAAGACGTTGGCCCGGTCGTCTCCGGTGACGTCGAGGAGATCGGCCAGCACGCTGACGTGGCGTTCGGGTACATGGTAGGTGATGGGCAGGATGCCGTAGTCGACAGGACGCTCGAGCGCCTGCCCGGCGGCTTGCAATGATCGCTGAATACTCATGCGGGCTCGATCGAAGTCGTGCGCCCGATAGAACCCGTCGCTGCGCAAAACCTGGACGGCTTCGGGCGGCGCCACCTCCAACAACCCTTCCAGGTTGAGGTCTCGCAGGGTCACGCCGATGCCGTGGTGGCGAAGAAAGGCGGCCAGGGAAGGGAGGCCCAGGTAGGGGGCCCGGGGGTCCACACAGGGCGGAAACAGCAAGGCGACGTTCACCAGCCAAGTATACAGGGTACGGCCAGCCTCGGCAAGAAGTGCCCGGCATGCAGGTGAGGCATGTGTCGTACCGCGCCCACCGGAGCGACCTGCTCCGCCGCCATGTCGCTCCCCTCGTCACCCCGGGCTTCTGGTTCCACGATCTGTCTCTCAACGGCTGGCCCGGTTTCGAGCTGGTCTGGTCAGACGCGGCGCCCCAGCTCCAGGGCCCGTGGCTCGAGATCGTCCCTCGGGACGTCCCCCTCGCCCCCCACCCGACCGAGGCCTACTGTCAGGTCCTCGCCATCGATACGGTGCAAGCCCTGGAAGAACTGGCCGGTGCTACCCCCGCGCCCCACTGGGACGTCTTCTTCCAGACCCTGGACAAGACCGCTCCCGATCTACTGTGGAGGTGGCTCTTGGGGCGGCGTCTCCAGCGCGACGACCTGCCGGATCTGCCGCCCTCGCCAGCCTTCGGGCCTCCTCCCTCGGGGTACGCCGCCCGGCTCGAGCCCTGGAGAGGTCAACTGGACGCCATGGCGCTGGCCCGCCTGGCGCACGTCCAGTGGCTCCGCATCTTCGGCCCGGACAGCGATCCGCTGGTCGAGATCGCCTGCGCCTGGCGGCTCGCCCAGCAGGGGTCGTCTGCACAGGTCC
>DASYBA010000871.1:0-3002 GCA_036501005.1 Candidatus Xenobia bacterium
TGTGGCCTGATAACGATCCAACGTACCACCGTTTGATCGATGGTGAGGTGTTTCGACCACGGGAGTCGGAGATGGGTCGACTCGGTGGCCTCGGCTTGCATGACCTGCCGTGTGCTGCTATCGAACCGGACCTGACCGGACGCGAGTCGACGACCGCCGGTCGTCGTGCCGCTGGACTCGTAGTGCAAGGTCACCATGGTGCCTGACTGGCTCACCGTCCGCCACTCTTCCCGGAGCGTCCAAAGCAGCGGTCGGCCGAGGACCTGCTCGTGGATCATGCGGTGCACCTCGGCTTCGCCCGGCACAGGAAACAGCAGCGTGAGGTTCAGATCGTAGGCGGCCTCCGCCAACCCTGCATGGGCCCACGCCGCGGGCCACCAGACTTTCGCCAGGTTCCCCTGCGGCCCCACCTGCACGGTGATGGGCAGCGTCGCATCCAGCCCCGGCGGCCACTCCACGACTGCGTCCGGAGTCAACGACTGAAACTGGGGCTCCTGCCAGACGATCTGCCGGGACGCCCCCGCGCGCCCCGGGCGTTCCTGGAGCACCGCGGTTCGCACCACGTGGGCGGTAGCTGGCAGGTCGAGCGCCGGTTTTCCGAGCTGGGTCAGCGTGCTCGTGCTCTCGTCACGAGTGGTATAGCTACGGATGCCGCGAGGAGGCACCGGCGCCACCCGGTTGGGGGGGGGCGGCGACGGCGCCACGACCGGGGCCGAAGAACGACAGCCGGCCAGGAGCAGGGCCAGCCCAATCCAGCGTTTCAGGGCTACTTGTGCGAAGGCGAGGCCGACGAGGCCGCAGGGGAGGTCGAGCCCGAGACGGCGGGTTTGGCGGAACCCGACGGAGAGGGCGATGGCGCGGTCGCCAGCGCGGTGGTCGCGTTGCGCAGCAGCGTCACCACCGAGCCCTTCACCTGGTAGACGGTATCGGGATGCTCGGCCAGCCGGGCATAGACACTGCCCTGGGTCGCCGTGTTGCCGAACTGCACGGTGCCCACCACGTCCTTGTCCTGGTGCAGCACGATGCTGAGGGCGGGAGGACTGAAGCCTTTGTTGGCCGCGGCATCTTTCGCCGTATCCTTGTGCACCCAGGTGAGGTCGTGAAGCTGGCTGATCACGGTCGCCATGCGGTGCATGACGTCCTTGGCGCCGGCCGGTCTGGTCAGGTCCCAATCCATGTCGTTCTTCTTGGCCTCGACGACGTCGCTCCCCGATGTCAAATCGATATTGGTCAAGGTGCCGGCATCGAAGGCGACCAGGTGCTTGTCTTCCAGGTCGACGGCGGTCTTGGCGAGGGGCACGATGGCCTTGTCGGGAATGACCACGACCTCTTGCGTCGGCCCTCGCAGGGCATAGTAGCCTTTGGCCTCCGGGTCGCGGGCCCCGATCGTCACGGTCTCCGGTGACTTGCTGTCTTTCGTCCACACCGAGAACGTCGCCAGCGGCTTCGCGAGGCGTGGGTCGTCGGCGGCGATGTGGGTGGGAAACCCGGTAATCGACACGTTCTTCATCTGGAAGACCACGTTCGAGGCCTGCGTCTCATCGGCCGGAGCCGCGTACGGCTGGGTCAATTGCCAGCCCTTCTCGCTCTTCTCCAGGGTCAGCACGTGGTTGTCTCGCACCAGGCTCCATTTCGTCACGTCGGAGGGCTCTACGGCCAGCAGGCTCTTGTTCCGCCACCCGTCCATCGACCGGGCGATCATGGGACTGAGCCCCAGGCCCGAGACGACCACCTTGGGCTTGTCGTCGACTTTCATGTAGTAGCCGTCGTCGGTCACGGTGGTGCGGCCCACCACGACCTTGTGGGTGGCGTCCTTGGTCTTGAGCTCGATGACCGCTTCGGGATCGGTGAACCCAAAGGCTTGATCGTTGGGCTGATCGAGGGTCTCGTTCTCGCGCATGTCGACCAACGTGGTGAGCAGGTTGTTGACGTCGGAAGCCGACGCCAGCGCCTTGGCCGGGGAGGTCAGAATCCACCGACCGTCGCTCTTTTCGAACGCCAGTTTCTCCCGGGTGCGGGGCCCGGCCGCGGCCGGCGAGGCGCTCGCGCGGGCGGAGGGAGACGGAGATTCGCCGGGCCTGGCGCCTACGGCTCGATCAATACTGAACGAGGTGACGTCGTCGGCGTCCATATCGAAGATCTTCGCCTTCGATCCCGGCAAGTCGGTCGATCGCTTGCCGAACATGAACAGGGACAACAATCCAATCAGGACGATGCCCATGATGACGGTGGTCTTGGCACTCATCTGGACACCCTCCCTAGTTCGGCTTGTACAGCATGAACACGACGATGCCCAGCATGGCCACCGTACCGGGAATCAGCACCATGGAAATCCACATGATGCGGTATTTCTCCGGCGGCGTCATGGTCAGCGGCTTGCTTTCCATCGGAGGCCGGGGCGGGATGGTGAAGCTGGCTCCCTCGGCCGCCAGCCAGTCGACGCTGCGCAAGAACAGGTCGCTGTTGCCCGCCACCAGGAACATGTTGCCGTAGTCACCGGCGAACCCTGAGTCGCCATAGACCACCATGCGGCCCTCTTTCGGCGTGGCCGCCGGAGAGGCTGAGGGGCTGGCCGAAGGACTGGACGACGGGCTGGCGGCGGGCGTCACGACCACCGACATGGCCACGCCGAGCGGGCCCTTGGCGTCCTTGGCGGGGTCGAACGAGATACGGCCTTTCGGCAGGCCCTTGTCGACATCCGGCAGGGCCCAGGACCCGTCCATGGTCTTGGCAATGACTTCGGTCTTGATGCCGGCGGGCGGCTTGTTAGTCGCCGCCAGCGATCGGCTGACGTTGAAGAAGCATTCGACATTGTAGCCCTGCGTGATGGGGCTGCTGGTGGAAAAGTTGGCGATCATGGGGTAGGCCGGCTGCCCGTTGTAGCCCTGTTCGGGGTCGATGACGAGGTTGTTGCCCAACTGGACGCCGTGGCTCGCCAAAAACGCGGACAGGTTGGCAAAGCTGGTCGGCGGATCGATCATGACGAGCACTCGCCCGCCGCC
>DASYBA010000872.1:0-3739 GCA_036501005.1 Candidatus Xenobia bacterium
AAGGGGACGGACGGGCGGCTGGCCGGAACGTCCGCGACCGGCCGGGCGCGCAACCGGGGGAGCGTCTCAGCATTCCCGGCCCGGATGACCCGCATGGTATCCTGCGGGCGAGAGCGCGGCGGTTCCCAGGCGAACCCGAAGGCCTTCGCGACCGCCTCCACGCTGATGGGACGTTCATTGCGCCGGATGGTCATCATCCACTCGATGACGCAGGCGGTCTCGGGGCTGACGTCCGGCCGCAGCTCACGCAACGGTCGGATGGTATAGAGGCCGGCGGCGATGCCGGTGGATTCGGGCGGCAAGGTGCGGGTGAGGAGAGAATAGAGGGTGGCGCCGAACGCGTAGATGTCGGTGCCGACGTCGGTGCCGGTGCCGTACTGCTCGGGCGCGGCGAACCCTGACGTGCCGGCGCCCCGGGCACGAGTCTGGGTCTGGAGGCCGCGGTCGCGGTCCCAGCTCTTGGCGATGCCGAAGTCGATGAGCTTGATCACGCCGTCTGAGGCCAGCATGATGTTGGACGGCTTGAGGTCGCGAAAGATGACCTGAGGCTCGTGGGTGTGCAGGTAGTGCAGGACCTGGCAGAGCTGCTCGGCCCAGGCGAGAAGGCGAGTCTCGCTGATGGGTTCGTTACAGACGACTTGTTCCAAAGTAGGACCGTCGATATAGTCCATGACAAGGAAGTAGCTGTCTTGCTCGACAAAAAAGTCGAACACGCGGGGCAGGTTCGGATGCTGGAGCGAGTGCAGAATGCTGGCTTCCTGGCGAAACTGGCGAATGGCCGATTGGTTCCGCTCGTCCCACGGGTCGAGGGTCAACTGCTTGACGGCCACCAAGGCGCCCAGTTCTTCGTGGCGGGCCTGGTACACGCCGCCCATGCCGCCGGCGCCAAGCCAGCGTACCATGCGATAGCGCCCCTGCAGCACGTCGCCGGCCTTCATACGCTCGCCGCGGGCTTTGTCTGGCCTCACCTCGTAAAGCATGTCATCCCCCACCACCGCTCCATTCGGCCGGCACATGCCGAACGACCTCGCTCACTCCTATTGTTGCGAAGCCAGGCTGCTCTCTAAACCCGACGATCGGACCGTGCAGGAGTGGTCAGAAGGTCAACGGAGCGGTCCGATCAGGGCTGGGCGTGGGAGGACCATTGATCAACCCGAGGATGAGGGAGCCAACCGACAGAGCCGCAGCAGCCCAGCCGACGGGCCCGGCCAGCCCCTCTTCGGGCAGCAGCAGCGCCGCCCCGGCGCTGGCCCCCGAAGCCAATCCAGACGCCGTATCCAACGCCCCCTGTGCGATGTTGCCGTTCTCCAGTTCATTGACGCCGTTGGCCAGCCCGAAGGCCCCCGCGGCGCCCGGCGCCACCACCTGGGCCGTTCTATCGAGTACGGGGCCGGCGAGTTGGGCGGCCGAGGTACCCTCTCCGAACAGTTGTGTGGCAATGTTGGTCTTGCCCAGCAGTTTGGCGGCGTCGCCCGCCCAACCGGCGGCGGAGCTGGCCGTGCCCAGGCCCCCACCTCCGCCCAGGGCGCTCAGCGCGCTGCCCGGCTGGTTGGCGAGACCCATGATGCCCCCGGGGCCCTGGAATTGGGACAGGCTCGGATTGCTCTTGTTACGCGAGAGCCAGCCTGGGAGGTCGGCGGCCGCCATGGCTGGCGTCGCTGCATCATTTGGATTGATACCGGGCAGTCTGAGCGAGAAGCCATCCTTGGCAGATGCCGTCACGCTGCCATCGTTATTCACCTGCAACGACTGGCCGCTGGGATTAGTGACCCGGAGGGGAGTCTGGCCCCCGGGTTCCTGCAGGGTGGTGGTGACCGCTGGGCGCCTCTGCGCGGCCGATAGAGGATGGCCGGGGGCAGGATTGCCGGTGGCGTAGGGATCGGTATAGCGATAGCTCAGTGAGTCGCCACTCCCTGGCGCGGAGAACGTAATCTGGTTCTGAATGGCCTGGTTCTTGAAAGGATTACCGGCCGCGTTGCTGCCCGGCTGGAGGGAGACCGTCCTCGTCTCCCACAAAGGTCCGTTGCCGTTGGCGTTGAGAAACGCTGCGCGAGATGTTCCATCGCCTCCGGGCATGTGCACGGCGTTGGCCCCCACCTGGAAGTGGGTGAAATTCACCTGGGAAACCGGCGCACCTTGTCCGGCCGGGCCCGCGTAGACGGTGTTCGAACCACTGTACGCCCCGTTTTTCTGATAGGTGGTGTCGTCCAACTGGTAGGCGTCCGACCCGACGATGTTGGTCTGATCCTGCACTCGAATGGCTCCGTTGGAAGCACCCGATACCTTGCGGTAGTCGATTTGAGTGGCGGGCGCCTTGGTGAACTGGCCGTTGGCCCCCAGGCTGCGGGTGGCTGAATTAACGGTGACGGTACGGCTTCCGGGGGTCATGGAGGTCGAGGAGGCCCCCAGGCTGTACTGGCTCTGCACCTGTCCGGTGCGGAGATTGATGCTCTGCGTACTGGTCGAATTCATGGGGCCCTGATAGTTGGGGGGCGTCAACTTGCTGGCGTACTTCTGGGCATACTGCGGGGAAATGTGGGCCTGGGCCGCCAGGGTCTGGGCGGCGTTGGCGCTGGTCAGCCCGGTTTGATGCTGCGACGCGGTAAAATTGGTCGGTTGGCCATTCTGGACCGTCAACAGGCTGGACGTCGTCTGCGAAGCCGGCCCGTCGGGAATCGAACCCGCCGCAGGGGTGGTGCGGGTGGAGCCCGCCTGCAACGTGTTGACGTTTTGCCCGTTCGCTACCGAGGTGTGGGTCACAGAATAGGCGCGACCGTCCGGAGTCGTCTGCTTGTAGGCGGTGGAGTTACTTACCACGGTCGCCTTGGAGCCTGGTGCGTTCGTGTTCTGCACCGTCTGCTTGGAGGTCGTGATCTGGGTGTCGCCGTGGGAGGGCGGCGGAGCCCCCGCACCCTGCGTCCAGTCGAGTGCCCGTGGGCTGTGGTCGCCTTTGAGTTGCGGAACGCCTGGTACGGACGGGGCGGCCTGGGAAATGGGCTTGTTGACGGTCTGGCTGGTGTTGGTCGTGGTGGTGATGATGCCGTTGCGGTTGCTCACCATCTGGTGGGTGGTGACGCCGCCCTTCGTCGTCTGGGTCTTCGTGATCTGGGCCCCATTCTGGGTGTATTGCGTCTGCGTACCGTTGGGAACATGGCTGACCGCGTGACCCGGAAAGTTTGGGCTAAGACTGGAGACGTGCCCCATGCCGGCAATGTTGCCGACAATATTCGATACTGACCGTCCGCCGCTCGAATGCGACGCGGTGGCTTCGCCCGATACCGTGACCCGATCGGAGGCGGGCGCGGCGGCCGTCGGATGGGCGGCGGCCGGGGTGGCCGGAGCAGGCCGTGGCGTGGGACTGCTTTTGGAGCTGGTCGCGGGCGGCTTCGACGTCGTGCTGCTGCTGCTGGTGGGAGTTGTTGGACTCCCGGTGCCACCGATCACCATGGGTTCTCGCTCCCTTCAGACTGCTCCCATGATCGTATCGGTAGCCCGTTAACAAGTCTTTATCGAGTTGTTAAAACACTCGATATTGCGATGGCTTAACCGTTAGCCAGCGGGCGCGGAAACTCGACTGCGGCAGATTCGATAACCGGAAACTTTCCTTGCATCGCGGTTCATCAGGGGCTGGCAAATGGACACACGCCAGCGGTAAGCTTTCTCCGGCTTCAACAATCGAGGTGGAGGTGGTATGATGTGGACGCGATGCACAAGCTTGATGAACAACGCCCGGGTCGTC
>DASYBA010000873.1:0-3652 GCA_036501005.1 Candidatus Xenobia bacterium
GCCATGCCCACCACCGCATAGACGGGCGGATCGACCTGCAGGCCGGGCACCAGCCAGTGGGTCGCCTGCCCGACGCCCAGGCCGAGGAGCGACCCCAGCACCAGGAGCGGCGCAAAAATGCCGCCCGGGGCACCGCAACCGTAACTGATCATGGTCAGGACGTAGCGGAAAACCCACACGCCAATCAGCATGCCCGCGCCCATGGGCGCCACGAAGACCTCGTTGAGCACGTGGTGGCCGCCTCCCACCAGCTCCGGGGCCTTCCATGCCGACAACGCCACCACCACCCCGACGAGCACCGCGCCGTACCGGCCCAGCCGAGGAAACCGGTCGACACAGAATTCAAGGCCGCGGTTATAGGCCACGCCCAACACCCCCGCCATGGCCCCGAGCACCAGGAACGGCACGACCGATGCCAGCGGAGGCGTTGGATAGATGTTGATGGGAATGACGGCGACCTGTCCCGATAGAACCCGTGTGACCATGTCGGCGATGACGGTGGCGACCATGGTGGCCACGAAGACGCCTGGAGTGAAGTCCCTTTGGATCTCTTCCAAGACGAAGACGGTCCCGGCGATGGGCGCGTTGAAGGCGGCCGTCAGCCCGGCCCCCGCGCCGGCGGCAATCAGGGTCAGACGCTCCTGGGTGTTGACGCCCATCCGCTCGGCCAGCATCTGGCCGACGGAGCCTCCCATCTGGGTGGTCGGCCCTTCCCGTCCCAGGGCCATGCCCGCCCCGATGCCCAGCACGCCCCCGAGAAACTTGACCGGCAGCACCCGCTGGCCGACCAGTTCCCGTACGCCGTACATGACCGCCTTGAGGTGGGGAATACCGCTGCCGGACGCTTCGGGGGCGAACCTGCGCACCAGCCACACCGAGACCATGCACCCTACCACGAGGAGCGGGATGAAGCCAGGCGCGTGCACCACCATCCAGTCGCGGGCCAGCTCGGCCCATTCCAGCGACCAGCGGAACAAGACCCCGACCAGGCCGGCCCCGGCCCCGACCAGGGCGGCCTTGGGCACCAGACGGCGCCGCCGCACCCGGGCGGCGCTATAGGAAGCCGTCTCTTCCGCAAGGATCTGCCGAGTCTCAGCGTCGGCCTTGGGCGGTACGGTTTTTTCCGACATGAACGGGCAGGGGTTGTACGAGGGGAGGCCAACCCCTGCCCGTGTCTCTCCCAATTGATGCAGTCCTGGCCAGCATCCGATCCGAGCTCGGCCGACACAACTGTGTGGTTCTGCAAGCCGAGCCGGGCGCGGGAAAGACGACCGGGGTGCCGCCGGCGCTCCTTCCCGACCTGCCGGACGGAACCTACATGGTGGTCCTGGAGCCCCGTCGACTGGCCGCCCGACTGGCCGCCGAGCGCGTGGCGGCCGCCCTCCACGAGCCGGTGGGGCGGCGCTGCGGCTACCAGGTGCGCCACGAAAGCCGCCGGGGTCCGGAGACTCGCATCCTGTTTGCCACCGAAGGCATTCTTTTGCGCCGGCTGGTCGGCGACGCCACCCTGCAGGGCACCTGGCTCGTCGCCTTGGACGAGTTCCACGAACGGCATTTGAGCACCGACGTCTGCCTGGCCCTGCTGCGTCGGCTGCAACTGGGTCGCCGTCCCGACCTGCGACTCCTCGTCATGTCGGCGACGCTTGACACTGCCAGGGTGGCGGACTACCTGGGCGGGTGTCCCGTCTTGTCCGTCCCCGGCCGTCCTTTCCCCTTGCAGATCCACCACCTGCCGGCGCCCAGCGCCCGCCCCTTGGAAGAGCAGGTCGCGGCGGCCGTCCAGAGCACCACCGGTGGGCATGTCCTGGCCTTCTTGCCGGGCGCGGCGGAAATTCGAAAAAGCCAGCAAGCGTGCGCCGGGCTGGGGTTGGAGGTGCGCATGCTGCACGGCGACCTGCCCCTGTCCGAGCAGGAGGCGGCCGTCTCACTGGCTACCCGTCGCCGGCTGGTCCTGGCCACCAATGTCGCAGAGACGTCGGTGACCGTGCCCGGTGTGACCAACGTCATCGACAGCGGGTTGGCTCGCATCATGCGGTACTCGGTCTGGTCGGGCCTGCCCCGTCTGGAGGTCGACCGCATCAGCCAGGCAGCCGCCACCCAACGGGCGGGTCGGGCAGCTCGAACGGCCCCCGGCCAGGTATGGCGCCTCTACACCCAGGCCGACCTCGCCATCCGGCCGGCCTTCGAGACCCCGGAGGTCAGGCGGGCCGACCTGGCCGAGATCCTGCTCTTGCTCCTGGCCACCGACAGCACCGACCTGGACTGGTTCGAGCCCCCGTCGGACGAGCAGATGGCCGCCGCCCAGGACCTCTTGTCGTGGTTGGGGGCTGTCGACGCCGACGGCGTGACCGAGCTGGGGCGGCGCCTGCTGGCCTGGCCGGTCCATCCCCGGCTCGGTCGGGTGATTTTTGCGGCGGACGATCTCGGGGTGGGGGGCGACGGGCGACTGGCGGCAGCCCTTCTCAGCGGTCGTGACCTGAGTACCGGCGTCGACCTGATGGAACGGCTGCAGCACCCCTCGCCCGAAGTCCTTCGCCTGGCCAGAACGCTCGGCCGTGGCGAATCCGGTCCGCACCACGCCGAGCGTCTCCAGAGGGCCATGCTGGCCGGTTTTCCCGACCGGGTGGGGTACCGACCTCGTCCCCGAGACGCCACCGTGCTGCTGGCCGGAGGCGGTTCCGCCGATCTGGGCGGAGACATGGCGTGGTTTGTGGCCCTGGACGTCGAGGAGCGGCGGGACCGGGGCCGCCACGCCCGCACCATGATTCGGCTGGCTTCAGCCATCGAACCCGACTGGCTGTTGGAAGCCTACCTGGAGCGGGTCACGGAGGTGCGAGGGCTGGCTTTCCAGCAGGATCGAGTGGCGCTGCGCGACGTGCTGCAGTGGGGCGCTCTCCCCCTCGAAGACCGCACCCGGCCCGCTCCGCCCGGGCCGGAGCGAGCCGCGCTCCTGGCCGAGGCCGCGTGGCGGGGGGCGCTGCACCAGCACCCGACGGTCGAGGCATGGCTGGCCCGCTGGAGGTTCACGGCCGGGCCGGAGGTCACAGACACTCTGTTCCAGGACGCGCTGCGAGAGGTCTGCGACGATCGGTCGACCCTCGGGGAGGTCCGAGAGGCGATCGAACACGGTGCCCTGACTGAAGCCCTGGCCCGTCGACTGGACCCGGGCCGGCGGCTGGACCGCGCCGCGCCCGCGACCGTACACCTGCCCCGCCGACCGAGGGTGCCCGTGCACTACGAGCGGGACCGTGCCCCATGGCTGGCCTCGCGGCTGCAAGACTTCTTCGGGCTCCGGCAGGGCCCGAGGGTGGGAGACGTGCCGTTGGTCCTTCACTTGTTGGCGCCCAATGGCCGCGCCGTGCAGGTCACCGACGACCTGGCGGGGTTCTGGCAGCGGACCTACCCCCAGGTGCGACAAGAGCTGCGTCGGCGGTATCCCCGCCATGCGTGGCCGGAAAACCCCGAAAATGAACAGCCTCCTGCCACGAGCGAGAGGGGCTCATGACGGAGGCCTATCGGATTGACACCCACCGCGGGAAGCTTATTGAATCTTACGCAGCCATCAGGACGCCGAGCACCTGGGAATAGCCCTCGGAAATCGTGTGGTAGACGGGCAGGTACCCGTCCAGGCCGGTCAGCTTGAAGAGCCGGC
>DASYBA010000874.1:0-8051 GCA_036501005.1 Candidatus Xenobia bacterium
CCGTCGTCAGCCAGATCGCCAACGATCTGGCCCAGGTGGCTGAGTCCTCCCGGCTCTCTCTTGATGGACTTGGGAATGGCCTCCAGGCGGGCGACGGGACGCCCGCGGTGGGTTATGACGAGCGGCTCTCTCGTTTTCTCCAGGTCTTTCAGAAGAGCAATGCAACGCGCTTTGAACTCTGCAACCCCAATCGTCTTCATGACCAGATTATAGACCTGGTCACTTCACGAGGTCAATTCTCGACGCGCCAGGCCTCGTAGGTTGTGCCGCCCAGGCCGCCGCACATGGAAATGCCCCCACAAAAGCGGATGGGACCCGGCGCGCGGGCCCTGCCGGCCCTGACGCCATCGGGCGGGGGCTGCACGACGTTGGAATGTCGAACCGTCGACTGCATCCCGCGTCGGCGCACTGGTTGAACTCGTTCTGCGGTCCTGTCACTCACCCATCCAGTATAGCAACCGCAAGTTGCACGCATTTTGCCGAAACGTCAACAAGCTGTTAATCGATATGGGTGGAATTGTTAACCGAGGCGTACCTTGAGCCCCAGCTCCACCTCGAAGAGGCGGGGCCAGGGCAAAGTCGTCTCGATGGAAAAGCCCTGCACGGTCCGTCCCCCGACCGCCTGGCCTGCCCAGCACCGCTTGAAAAGCTTGTCGGCTTCTTCGGCCATGCGGCGCGCCACGCCGTGTTCGACAGCGGGCCACTCGTCGCCCAGCGCGTAGGCCGACACCCCCACCGGCAGCATGGTGAACCGGGCCTCCTGCCGAACTCGGGACTGATAGACCACGTCGTCCAGCCACCGATTCAACATGAACTCGGCATGGGCCGTGTCCGTCTCCAGCGAGTGCCCCCCCATGTGGCGGAGGCAGGCTGCTGAAAGCGCGGTGCCGAGGGAATTGCCCGCGGTGTTCCAAGCCGAGAACGAGCCCAGGGAGAGCAACGGCACCTCGTCCTCCAGCATGCGTGCGAGCGACAGGTCGCCCCCGTTGGCGTAGGCCATGTCGGCTACCGCCACCGTCGCACCCTCGTCCACGGCCTGTCGCATCGACTTCACGAAGGCCGAGAGGCGTTTCTGGGGACGTCCCCGGCCCAGTTGTTCAGCCGCTTCCCGCTGACCCTGGGGGTGGATGTGGGCGAACAACCGCACGTCCGAGTCGGATGGGGTTTCCACCACTCGGCCTCCGATGACCCCGAGCTGGGCAGCCACCAGCGCCTCGAAGTTGCGATCTTCGTAGAGCGGCGTCGCACGTGACGCGTTGGGGTCGGACCAGGTCACGTGCACGCGCCAGTCGCGGCCGGTGAGGCGGGCGAGGAGAAGGTGGGCCAGTTCGTCCGTCCCCGGACAGATGCGGCTGCGCGAGGAGAGCAGCGGCTCGAGGAACTGCCGCTCCAGCACGTTCAGTCCCACCGTCTTGCTGTCGTCGATGCCGACCACCAGAAAATTGAGTCGCCCCTCACCAGCGGCGTTCAACAGTTCGACGTTGACCTGATGATTGCGTCGGCGGGTGGCCAGGTACTGATCGAGCCAGCCCGGTGGGAAACTCTTTTCCACTGTCGCGGTGGCCTCGCCGCGAGCGCGGCGGCCGCTATATTCGTGCAGCCGACCGGTGAGGCCGACGTCGGCATCTTTCGTGGCGGTGGGGGCCACCCGCATCAGCACACTGTTGGCGAGGGCGTTCGAACCGACCACCTGGAACACTTCGGGGAGGGTCGGGCCGGGCGGCACCGCCGTCGACCTGCTGGCGACGAGACCGCCCATGAGGAGCATGTCCATGCTCACGATGCTGGCATCGCACGGCGTGCGTCGGAGCCAGTCCAGAAGGCGCGCAGGTTGGCCCGGCGTGAGAAACGAGCCGAGGAGGGCACGGTCGGGACTGTGGACGTGCCAGCCGGCCATGCGACCCAGCATGGCCGGCCATTGATAACAACATGGGCGATCGTCGAGAGGGACGAGGGCAATCTTCACGGCGGGGCGTTTCGGGACAGGGGCGGGGCCGCCTGTCTTGCACTACGCAATGCATTGCATTACAATGGGAATGTGGAAGAGCAGATTACCGTACGACTCCCCAAGACCTTGAGCCGCTCATTGACCATGGCGGCGGAACGTGCCGGGCGCAAGCGAGCAGACATCGTTCGGGCTGCGCTGGAACGTTATCTCGGGGAGGAGGAGCCTCAGCAGCATCCCTATGAGAAGGTCAAGCACCTCATCGGCATGGCCGACTTCGAGCCCATGACACACGAAGAGATGGTCAAAAGGATACGAGAACGTGCGTTCCGTCCTGATTGACACGGGGCCTTTGGTGGCGCTCCTGAACCGCCGTGAGGCGAGGCACCGGGACTGTCATGATCTTTTCAAGAGCCAGTCGCCCCGCTGGATCACATCCGAGGCGGTGCTGACCGAGTCGCTACACTTCCTGCCCACTCTGGAATACAAGCTGATGGCACTCGAACTGGTGCACTCCGGTGTCGTCAAGATGCTCCCGACGGGGCTTGAAGGTCTTGAGCGTATTTCGGCACTCATGCGCCGTTACGCTGACGTCCCCATGGACTATGCAGACGCCACCCTGGTCGACCTCGCCGACCAGATGGACGTCGACGAGGTCTTCACCTTGGATCGCCGAGGCTTTCATACCTACCTGGTGAGGGGAAAGAAACCGTTCCGGCTGCTGCCGTGAACCGGGGGCGCTGGGAGGAGGTCGGGCTCAGCGCATGATGCGGACGGCGGGCTCCGGCAGGACCTCGACGGTCACGTCTTTGCGGGCGGCGGGGGGCGACATGACGTGCCATGGCCGGCGCAATTCGAAGGCCAGTCGCACGGGCGACTTGTCGGCCGTCGAGATCTTCAGCGTGAAGGTACGGGTGCCGATGGCATCCGGCTTGTTGTGCGGCGTCTGGAAACGATCTTCCATGACGACGACCTCGCCGTCATTCGGTGCCAGGTGCCAGCGGTAGCCGGTGGGGCGATGCTCGGGCAGGCTGATGCTGAACCAGCTTCCCTCGTAGATGGTCAGGTCGAGCTCCGGCTCCTCATGGGTGCGGATGCGGCCGTCGACCGTGGTCTTCAAAGGATAGATACGGGCAGCTTCAGCCTTGAGCGCCAGGAGAGTTCCTGGGCCAATTGCTGCAACTTTCATGGGGTTGACCTCCTGGCGGTAGTGTAGTGCCTCGCCTCGCACAAAACAATGCCGGGATATGAACAGATCTTTGCCAGGATATGAACGTTACGTGTGGACAACATGTTAACGCGAGGCCGCACCCCCTCGTCATCCGGGCGGCATCTGTCCCGTCAGGCGTGTTACCGGTATGTTAACGACCCGTAGGCCGCGCTTGAAAAAAATTTACCACCGAAAACGGCTTCCTGACGGCCATGCGGGGGAGGAATTAAATTCAAGCTCGCCAATAGGCCCCACGTGTACCTTCGCCGTATTGAAATATCTGGGTTCAAGACGTTTGCTGACGACACCCGGCTGGAGTTCGGGCCCGGCATCACCGGTATCGTGGGGCCCAACGGCAGCGGGAAGAGCAACCTGACCGACGCCCTCCGCTTCAGCCTCGGGGAACAGAACCCCAGGGTGCTGCGAGGCTCCCGCATGGAAGAGATGATCTTCGCCGGGAGCAAGACCCGTCGGCCCGTCGGGCTGGCCGAGGTGACCGCCGTCTTTGACAACTCCGACGGTTACTTTCCCATCGACTTCGCCGAGATTGCGGTGACCCGCAAGCTGTTCCGGGGCGGTGACACGGCGTGGTCCATCAACGGCACGCCGTGTCGCATGAAAGACGTGCACGAGCTGTTCATGGGCACGGGCCTGGGGCACGGGGCCATCGCCATCCTGGGGGCGCGGGAGATCGCCATGGTGCTGAGCCAGGATGCGCAGGAGCGCAAGCTCATCCTGGAAGAGGCCGCCGGCGTCATGAAGTACAAGCTGCGCAAGAAAGATGCGCAGAAGAAGCTCGAGGCCGTGCGGGAGAACGCCTCTCGCCTGCGGGACATCCATCGGGAGGTGGAGACCAACCTGCAGGTCGCGGCCGTCCAACTGGAGCAGTACCACCGCTATCGGGCTGTGCAGGCGCAGCAGCGGAACCTGAGTCGGGACCTCATCGTGTGGGAGACCTGGGACCTGCGAGAGCAGAAAGCGACCTTGATTCGCAAGGGGGCAGACGACGACGAGCGGCTGGCCGTGCTGCTGGATCAGATGTCTGCCGCGGGCGAGCGCCTGGCCGAGGCCAGACGGGTCGGCGAAAGCCACCTCGAGGCCCGGGACATGGCCCGCACCCGCCTGTCGACCCTCAAAGTGGCGCGGGAACGGGTATCGGGTCGCAAGGCGGTGCTGGACGAACGAGAACGAGCGTTACAGCAGGAGTGCGAGACCCGCCAGGAGATGCTGACGTCGGTCGACACGCGTCTTTCGACCCTCGATAGCGAAGCGGGCCAGTTCAACGAACGACGGGCGTCCCTCGAGGGCCAACTGGCTGAGGCGGCGACCGAACTCGATGGGCGGCGGGAGCAGGAACGCCAGCTCTCCAGCCAGTTACAGCAGGAAGTGCCACGCCTGGTGGAGGCCGAGCAGCGCCTGCAGAGCATCACTCGCAGCCGAGCGGTCATGGAGGAACGCCAGCAGTCGTTAGCCGAGCGGATTGACAAAGCCGGGGTGCGGCTGACCGACATCGCCGCGGCGCGGCAGAAGCTGGAGACCGAAGAACAAAGCCACGCCCGGGTGATGAAGGCCCACGAAAGTGACACGCAGGGCGTGCTGGCCAAGGTGAAGGCCGAAGAGGCCGAGCTGGGGCGACTTCGCACCTTGCGAGTCAAGCTGGACGAAGACGTGGAGAAGGTGGCCCGTCGCTACGAGCAAGTCGAAGACGGCTACCATCAGAAGTCGTCTCGCCTGGCCGCTCTGCGCGATCTGGAGTCGGAAATGGCCGGCCACGGCCAGGGTGTCCGCTTGATTTTGTCGGACGCGGAGAAATTTCCCGGCGTGCTGGGCCTGGTGTCCGACCTGATCCACGTGCGGTCGGGCCAGGAAATGGCCTTCGAGGCGGCACTGGGGGCGCATCTCTCCGACATGGTGGTGGAGCGGAACGAAGACGCCCGTCGGTGTATCGAATTTCTGAAGGCTTCCCGGGCCGGGCGGGTGACGTTCTGGCCCCTCGACTTGCGCCGACCCAAGCACCAGGGCAAACCATGGCTCCCCAACAATCTGGGCGGCGTGGTGGGCTGGGCGCCCGATCTGGTGGGCTTTGATGAGAAGTACGACGCCATCGTGCAGGCGCTGTTGGGCCGTACGGTCGTCATGGAAGAGCTGCCGGCGGCCGTCAAGATCTACGAGGCCCTGGTGCGGGAAGCCCGCTTCATTCCGACCCTGGTGACGCTGGACGGCGAGTTGATGGCGGCTGGCGGATCCATCTCCGGCGGTTATCAAAAATCGGGCCGCAACGGCCTCTTGAGCCGCAAGCGCGAGCGCCAGGAGCTGGAAGAGGAGACTGTCTCCCTCAAGGCTGAGTTCAATGCCCTCCGAGAGCGCCGCAAGGCCCTGGATGCCGAGCTGAAGGGCTTGCGCCAGAAGGGCGACGAGGTGCGCAACCGCTTGCTGCAGGCCCAGCGCGAGGCCTCGGAGGCCCACGCCGGCATCGCCAGCGTGAAGGTTCGGCTACAGGGCTTCGTCGATGAGAAACTGCGTCTGGCTCGTGAGGAGCAGGTGGCGGTAGAAGACCGGGCGCAGGCCACGGAAAGCCGAGAACGGCTGCTGCAGGATCTGGCCAACCTGGCCGACGAGGAACAGGCCATGGCGGCCGTCGTGGCCGAGCTGGGCGGCGAGCGGGAGAAGCTGCGCAGCGAGCGAGACCGGTGGTCGGCCGCGGTGCAAGAGCAACGGCTGGTGTGGGCGCGGGTCTCGCAGTCGTTGCAGGAGCTCGAGGTGGCCGTGGGCCAGGCCATGCCGCACCGGCTCGAGCTGCAGAAAGAGCGCGCCGCCCTGGACGCGGCGCTGTTGGAAAGCCGGCGAGCCCTCGATGCCCTGGGCGCCGAGCGCCTGCAGTGGTCGGCCGAGTCGGCTGGTCTGTCGGCCGACTTCGAAGCCATCGAAGCCCAGTTGCAGCAGTTGGAAGCGGAGGCGGGCGAGAAGCTGCAGGCGGTGGCGGTGCTGGAGCAGGAAGTGGAGACGCTGCGTGCCCGACACGGCAGCCTACACGAGAAGGTCCTGGTGCGGCGGGCGCAGTTGGATGCCATGGATGAGAAGATCGAGACCTCCGTCGCACGGCTGGCCGAGCTGGAACTGTCGGCGGAAGACGTCGACTGGGACCAGGTGGCGCCGGGCGATCGGCAGGCGGCCCGCCGGGAGCTCAATCAAGCCACCCAGGAGCTACGCACCTTTGGCGCCGTGAACCTGGGCGCGGTGGAGGACTACGAGCGGCTCCAGGAGCGCAACGAGTTCTTGCGTGGCCAGTTGCAGGACCTCACCGATGCCAGCAATGAGATCACCCGGACGATTCTGGACATGGACGAGACGTCGTCCAAGCTCCTCGGCAAGACGTTCAAGGACATCAGCACCCAGTTCAGTGAGCTGTTCTCCCGCCTGTTCCGGGGCGGCAAGGCCTACCTGGAGCTGACCGACCCCCACAACCTGCTCTCGACCGGCGTGGAGATCATTGCCCAGCCCCCCGGCAAGCGGTTGCAGAACCTGGGGCTGCTGTCGTCGGGAGAGCGGGCCATAACCGCCATTGCGTTCTTGCTGGCGACGCTCAAGGTTCGCCCCAGTCCGTTTGTGGTGCTGGACGAGCTGGATGCTCCCCTGGACGATGCCAATGTCGAACGGGTCGCCCAGGTGCTGCTGGAGTTTGCTGAAAAGTCGCAGTTTCTCATCATCACGCACAATCGCAAGACCATGGAGTATGCCTCCGTTCTCTACGGTGTGACCATGGTCGAGCCGGGGACGGCCGAGGTGGTCGCGGTCAGCCTGGAAGAATCGGCCCGGCACGCGGAACAGCCGGTCGAGGTCCAAGCCCAGGGGTTGCCGGCGGCATGAGTCGTATCGCATCGCTTTTGCAGGAGAAGTTCATCCTGATTGCCAGCCTGCCTGAAAATCGGGTGGACCTGGCCAAGGCGGCCGAAGCCGGCGGGGCCGACGCCATGAAAGTGCACTGCAACGTGGCGCACTTTGCTAGCGGCACGACGTTTGGCAGCTTCGAACAGGAACGGCCGGTATTCGAACAGATCCTGTCGGCCATCAAGGTGCCTCTGGGGCTGGTCCCGGGCGACGACAAGACGTGCTGCTCGGCCGACGAGATGCGGGTCGCCCGAGGGTTGGGCTTCGATTTCTGGGATATCTTCTGGCATCACTGCCCCCTCTATCTGTTCGACGTCGAAGACATGGGCCGCATGATGGCCGTGGACTCCAGCTTTACCTCGGAGCGGGTGGGATTCCTCAGCCGTCGTATCGATTTGGTGGAGGGTTCCGTCATTCCCCAAAGTGGGTATCGACAACCGGTGCGAGCGGCCGATCTGACCGTCTACCAGCAGTTGTGCATGGCGGCGGAGTGCCCGGTCGCGATTCCCACGCAGCGGGCGGTGCGTCCCGATGAAGTCTGGCACCTGGAGCGATCCGGGGCGCGGGGCGTGGTCATTGGAGCGGTAGTGACCGGCCACGATGCGAAGGAATTCGAACAGACCACCCGCCGGTTTCGAGAGGCGATCGACCGGCTCTAAGGTTTGAGCCCGGCTGGTCCGGGCAATCAGTCCCATGTAGGCTAGTCGGAGGGGTGACGACATGGGAACGTTCATTCTGCGTTTCGCGGGCCTGGCTTTCATGCCCAGGCTAGCCAGTCGATGGATGCAGGGCATCGGGCGACACGGCGCCGTACTGGTGCTGGCCATGTCATTTGCGGGCCTGCTGATGTGGTGGCATGGCCGACCGACAGCGGACCTTTCTCTCGAGACCCTGCTGGCCAACCACCTCTGCCGCCAGCAACTGCTCCAGCCGGCGATGGCGCCGCCGGCCAGCGACACCACGACGATCACGACCAACCTCGACGGGACGCCACGGTCGACGACCTAC
>DASYBA010000875.1:0-4431 GCA_036501005.1 Candidatus Xenobia bacterium
CTCGCCGTATCGAAACCAGGTGCCGTTGGTGGTGACGAGGTCCATGGTGCCCAGACCGATGCCGACGGTCTTGAGCAGGTAGCCGAAGAAGCTGCCGCCAGACTTCTTGGGCGGCTCGTCGTGCGGAGGGGGTATGGGGGATGAGCGGATGGGGGGTGCGTCGGCCTGGATGGCAGCTCCGCAGTCGCAGTACTGGGCGCCGGGCAGGACGGACTCGCCACACTGGGGGCAGTTCATGCCGATACGATTCCCACCGACCTCCATCGTCCCCTCCAAGCTGCCATGGTCAATAAACGATACGGCCGTCAGCGACTAGCCGACGGTGCTCCGTCGTCTCCACGTCGAACGCCATCACCATGTCGTCATAGAAGTACGCATTGAGGCCACGCCAATGGAACTGTGGGTGAAGGCCGCCCTGGCCCGTCATGACACAGGGGCCCAGGGTATTGAGAACCTGACCCAGTTGCGCGGCGGCGGCCGCAGTCGGCTGGCGAACGCGGCGTTGAAGGAAACCAGCCTCAACCAGTTTGGTCGACTCGCAGTAGAGCTCTGAGCGACCAGAAGAAATTTCAGCCGCCATATTGACATCCCCGACGTATTCAATACAATGATGAAGTGGGGATTGCGATGGCCTATGGGGCGGAGCTGGAGCAAGCGGCGACGGCGGCCCGGCTCGATGAGGAGCTGCGGTTTCTGCTCACCGCGCACACCCCAGTGCAGAGAGCCATTGGCAGCATGCTGGCCACCCTATTGCAGGACTCGGCACTGCTAGACCTGGGGTATGCGCTGCGCAAGGACTACCTGCGGGAACAGTTGGGCATCGGCGTTCGTGAGGCGCAGGAGCTGGCCTGGCTGGAAACCCACGTCGTTCGATACCCGGAGACGGATCGGTTATGGCGTGCGGGCCGCCTCTCCCGCTGTCACGTGCGGCTCATCCTGCGCCACGTCGGTGCGCAGCCTCGAGCACATGCTCGCCGGCCAGCCTGACCCGGACGAAGAGACGCGGGTACTGACCTTCGAATTGTCGCCCGATCTGCAAGCCACCTGGGATGTTACCTACGAAGTCGCCTGTCGATTGTGGGAACGCGATATCAGCGAAGCCGAGTTTCTCGAAAACCCTGGCCGCCGAGTTTCAGTCGGGGGCGTTTGACGACCTGTTCGCTGCGACGCTAGACGACGATATGCCAGACCCAGCGGCGCTGCGGATGGAGCTGCAACGGCTCGTCGCCCAGGCCGAGGAGAAGGCGGAGCGGAAGACGGGCCGGTGGCAGCACTTGTCTTGGAGCCCCGTCCGGCCGGCCTGCATGCCGGACTTCACCTGTCCGAAGGATGCGACGGTGTTCGAGATGGATCGGATCGCACGGCAGGCGGTGGTCTTCCAGCAAAGCCTGGACGACGTGCTGCTCCATAAGCTGTGGGAGGCGGAACGAATGGAGATCCATCGGCCGCTCCAGTTCGCCAGCTTCCAACAATACCTGGTCGAGCGTCTGGGGTCGTGGCAGAGGCGGTGGCCATGCAGGAGCAGGGGCGACGCGATGTGTTGCCCCCATGGCGGGCACAACCTACGCCAGAGACCCAGGCGCTCCTCGACGAGGCCCTGGCTCGCCTGCCGGCCCCGACCGCTGAATCACTGCCAGCGTGTGCGCCCCAAGAATCAGCGGAGTTACAACGGGCTGCCGCTGCGGCCTGGGAGGAGCACCTGGCAAGGGTTCCGGATGCGAGCGGGCCTATTCGACACGCCTCCACTTCACGGATGCGCATCCGGATGGCCGTCGACCTCCACGAAATGGTTGGCCGAACGCTCCGCATGGCGCACGTTGCGCTCGGGGGCAAGGCGACTAGTAGTCAGTGTATCGAACTGTTGCTGCACCACTTTCTCTCGGCGTGGGCCCGCGTGGCAGCCAAAGCTGCCCGAGAACACCCCATCATGGAGCGAGATGGATGGAAATGTGCAGTGCCCATCTGCAGCAATCGCGTCAGCCTGCAAGGCCACCATCTCGTCTTCCAATCGCAAGGCGGAGGAAATGAACCGGGCAATCAGAGTGCCATCTGCGCTTGTCACCACCTCCAGGGCATCCACGCCGGACGTCTGCGGGCCCGAGGCCAGGCGCCCGGCGGGATCGTGTGGGAAGTTGGCATTCGCCCCGACGGGGTGCCCAGTCGAATCTACTGGAACGATACGCTGGTGGCAGAGGCGTCGTAGCGGCGGGGCCTCACGGCACTGTGTCACAGGAGCCCTCCCATCGAGCCCAGCACCAACAGGCCGAGGCAGGCCACGAAGAGAGCCGGGAGAATGAAGAACGGAATACTGGCATAGACCGGTGCCGGGCCGCCCTGGTCAAGAACCTGTTTCCAGTACGTCGGCACGCACACGACCTCGCCCTGCGACAATCGGGCCATGACAAACAGGATCCACAGCATCGTGCAGACCTCGGGCAATGGCTGCCGACGGAAGAACAGGCCCAGAAGGTTGAGCACGAGGGTGAGTTCGCACATGACCAGGGCCTGCACCCGGGACGACTCCTCAAGCTGCAGGAGGCCACTGCCGATGTGGTACTGCCACACCGCGACGGCCACCGTGACCCCGCCGACCACGACCCACACCAGACTGTTTTCGAACTGGCCCAGCAACTGGGCTACCGCCAGGAAGCTGCCGAGCCACAGGCCCCAGCCCATCGCTCGCAGGTCGGCCTCCAGCGATCGGTATCGAATCAAGGTCGACGGCATCGCTTCCGTCGGCGGAAGCCTGACCCCCAGTGGTCGATAGATGGTCTCGGCACAGGCCGCACAGGTCATGCCGCCGGGACCGTTGGACGGCCCGTGCGGGCAGGGCATTGATTCGACAGACGTTTCTTGCAACATGATGACCAGCCTTTCCGGCCAGGGCAAAGGACGACAGGTTCCGCCCCCGGCCTGCGGGTGCGCCGTCGCTTAAAAGCAGTAGCCAGGGCCTGGCGGGAGGGATGGCCCGCTCGTCTATCTTCGGTGTCCTGGGGTTCTGGTCAGTGAGGTCCGGGGCCGTCCCACGCAGGGGACGCTCAAACATCCGGCCGGACCATCGTTGTTCCTGGATTCTCTTCTTCTATGCCTTGATCATAGTCCCCGATTGTTAAAATTGTTCGACGGGGTCCTTGCGAGATCAACATAAACGGCCGACGTCCTTGCGAAACCACAACGCACCTGGCAACGTTTTGGCCACACCCGGCCGGTATGATGGACGCATGAGGATCCAGCAACGCATCCAGGAACAGATCAACCGGGCGAAGTTCGAGCACCGCACCGCGGTGCACGTGGAAGAGGGCGACGTCCATCTGGGCGCGCTCACCAAGGACCTCATGAACCTGGTGTACATCCACCCCAGCAGCCAGAGCGCTGCCGAACGCCCGTACAACGGGATGCGAGTGGATGTCCAACACTATACCCCCTACACGCACACGACGGTCGGAAGTCAACGAATCGCCGGTGCAGAGGTCAAATTCGAAAACGGACGCGCGTTGGTGGCATCCAAGGACCGGGCCGTCAGTCTGTCGGTGCCCACGCCAGAGGGCGAGGCCTTCGTGGCGCTGAGCCACGTCGGGAAACAGCCCAACGACGAAGTCTGGATCGACCAGTCCAACACCACCGGCGACGTGCGGATGACCTTCTTTCCCCAGCACGACGACACGCCGGGGGCAACAGCCCTGCTGCACCCAGACGGAGAAATGTGGCTGCGCAGCGGGCAGTCACGGACCTGGCAGCGCTACGATATCCAGGGCCGGCCGTCCACCACCGATCCGACCGGCCCCAATCTGCCTCAGCTCGGATTGCCGTAGGCGTTCACGCCCGTCCCCAGGCCGTTGAACAGGTCGTCCCGCTCCTGGCCCTGGTAGTCGTTGGCCCACGTGACCTTCACCTGGCTTTCCATCTGGTAGATGTCGGAAGAGGTCACCGGGCCCGACGAGCTCCCGCCCCCCGCCAACGCCCCGGACAGGGCGTTCAGCCCGCTGGCCAGCCCGAGCTGACCCTGATCCAGATGCCCCGTGCCGTCCAACTGCTTCATGTCGTTGAGAATGGTGGGCATGTTCTGGGTCAGGCTCTCGGTCGCGTTCCCGGTGTCGTCCGGAAAATTATAGTAGCCGTTCGGGTCTCGAAGACAGTCGTTGGGTTGATGCCCGAGAGAGGCGTCGGCCGCAAAGAGGTGGGCATAGGCCGTGCCGGACGGGTCTTGCAGGCGCATGTTGCGGGCCAGCAGGTTGCTTGCATACGGTTTGATTCGATACGAGCGAGCTGGCGTTCACTACGGGCATGCTTGCTTCCTCCAGACAAAATCTGCTCTGCATTCATTATAACGTGAACGTTTTCGATACGCTATAGAGAATTTCTTGACATGGTGGGCGAGTGTGAAGAAATTGTGTGGACCGGCAGGAATCTGGCAACATGGGAGGGGCGATT
>DASYBA010000876.1:0-3438 GCA_036501005.1 Candidatus Xenobia bacterium
GCAATCGCCGTCGTTCCGCAAAAGGGGGACGACGCGGGAGCGATGGCGAGCGTGGTACCGCAGGCGCACGCTTTCATGTCAAACCCCAAAGTATCGACATTGCCGTCGACCCCGAAAATGTCGATTGGAATGCACACGGTATCGAGTACGGCGGCGGGGATGACCGCGGGCGATGCAGCGGCCCGTCCTATCGCTCCCACCGTGACCAGCAACAGGGCCATGGCGATCAGGAGTTGAAAGCGAATGAGTCCCTGTTGGAGCGCGCACCGTCTCAGCCTCATCAGTTGCCTCCCCCCTTGGCTTTGCCTACATCATTGCCCAGGATGGAGGCTTCTGAGACCGCTACTTGCCGGTTTCGGTATCGTGCCACGAGTATTTCGACTCGACGGCGGCCACGCCCGGGGCAGACACTACGGCGCGGGCCTCGAAGGTTCCCGCCTGGGCCAACTGCTTGAGCAGGGCATTGTTCTCGTCGAAATAGTCGCGGGCGACCCGGTTGTGGGCGGCCAGCGACCTCACGTCGTTCCAGGTCTTGACGAGGGTCCACGAGTCCGATGCATCCTTGCGAACGTAGAGCTCGATGGTCACGGGCCCCGACTGTTTCTTGGCGCCCGGATTCATCACGTCGACCCGCACGTTCACGCTCGAGCCCTGCCGCCGTACCAGCACGTCCTGGATCTGCAGGTCGGCAAAGACTGGGATGCTGAGGCTCCCGGCCAGGAGCAGGGCGAACCAGATGTGATGCTTCACTTGAAAAAACCTCCGCTTGAAATCGTTAGCGGAGATTCGGTCCTGGCCTCGGTCACATCCTGTTAATTGAAACCTGGAGAAGTTTACCTGGGCGTCACGGGCCTGTTATCGCCAAGGGAGCGGATGGCTGGTACCATAAGGTCATCAGACAGGAAGGACGAAAAGAAGCCGTGCCCACCATCGCCCCGCCGCCCGCCCCCGCCGCCACCGAAGAACTGCCCACCCTCAGCAGCCGAACCTTTCGACGAGCCCTGGGTCAGCATGTGTATCGCCCGCTTGCCCGCCCCGTCTTCCTGCCTCCTGCCCACCCGCGCTGGAACGCCGCGTGGGGCACGTATCGACCCGGCTGGGTGCCCGGAACCCCCTGGAACGCCCTGTGGGGTCCGCGCCCGACGGCTTATCCCTGGTAGCGGACCGACTGGTCAACCGGCTCCGGTGGCTGCTCCATGGCAACCCGCAGGTCGAAGCGCTCCAGGAATTCCTGCAGTCGCTCCGGTGACGGCGACGGGTCCGCCAGCGCCACGTGGCCGTCGGGCCGAACGAGATAGAGAGCGTCCTGAGCCAGCCCGGCCTCCTCGGCGGCTCGGTTCCAGCCAAATTGATGCAGCGGCAAGCGACAGGCCGCGATGGCGTCTCGAACCGTCGGCGAAGTGGCCCCGTAGACGTGCACCTGCCAGTCGGCGGAGCCCAGCGGCCTGAAGTTTTCTCCCGTCCACGGCAGCCGATCGCCTCCCCGAACGTCGCCCGCCCGGCCGTCGCTCAGCGGGCTGGTTCGATAGTTGATGCGAATCTGCGAGACCAGTCGGAACATGGCCCGCCGCACGGGATCCACGTGCAGCAGGGTGGGCAGCAGATGCGGCGCCGCCACGCTGCGAAACAAGCGGGGCAGGAGCGACTTTCCGACCGCGCCCTCGAAGGCCCGATCGGTCGATTTGACGAGGCCGAGCGCAAACCGACGCCGTTCTAGCTCATAGGTCTCCAACAGGCTTGGTCGCGCCCGGCCTCGAGCCACGTCCGCCAGCTTCCAGGCCAGGTTGACAGCATCGCCGATGCCCGTGTTCATGCCCTGACCGCCCGCCGGACTGTGAAGATGCGCGGCATCGCCGCACAGAAAGACGGGGGTCCGCTGGAAGTGCTGCGCCACCCGGTGATGGACCCGATAGCGTGAGTACCATTGGCAGCTTTCGAGTCTGGCGTCCAACTGCTTTTCGACAGAAGGGCGCACGTCATCGAAGCTGGCCTCTTCACCCAACCCCGACGGGATGGTGCCGATGAGGCGGAACGTGCCGCTGCTCCGCACGGGGAAGACCGCGTAGAACGTATCGGGGCCGAGACAGATGTTGACGTCTCCATTCAAAGGCGGCCCGCTGGCCCGCACGTCGGCCACGAAAAAGGTCTGCTCGTAGGTTCCGCCGGGAAACTCCACCCCGAGCCGCTGGCGTACGGTGCCACGCGCCCCATCGCACCCGGACAGGAAGGCCGCACGCACGTTGTTACCCCCGTTCGGGGTGGCGAACTGGGCTACGACGCCGCCTTCCTGCACTGCGAAATCGGTCAGCTCGGTATTCCACTCGACGTCTGCCCCGGCACGCTGCAGGTGACGGAGCAAGAGTTTCTCGTGGTCATCCTGGGGAAAACTGAGGGCAAACGCATACGGGCTGATCCCCTCGCCAAAGTGGCCGAAGGGAAATTCGGCGATCTTCTGGCGGTCTTTCCACAGGTACAGGCCGCGGACGATGATGCCCGAGTGGACGACTTCTTCGGCCAGACCGAGAAACTGGTAGAACTCGAGTGTCCGAGCCTGCAGGACCATGGCTCTGGAGTCTTGTCCGGGGCCCGAATTGCGATCGATGATGCGGAATCCGATACCCTGCCGGGCCAGGTGCAGCGCGAGCACGAGACCGGTGGGCCCGGCCCCGACGATGAGGACTTCAGTGTGCTCCATGTGGACCTTGTTCCCGTCGGGGGAACGGGTCACGCCCGCTGGGACCATTGCAGGAAACGTCTTGCTGGGGCAGCAGCGGATTCCCGACAGCGACCACATCATCGTCGTGGCATCGGAAACCTGGGGTTCAAGACGGTCGAGGAACTGATCAAGGCGGGCTTGCCCTGCGTGGCCATCGACCGGGACGGCTCGAGAGATTTCGTCGACGAGTTGCGTCCCCGCATCCCGGTTCTAGTGGGGGATGGCCGAGTCTCCAGCGTGCTCCAGCGAGGGGGGTGGAGCGGGCAGCCGCGCTGGTCACCACGACGTCCAATGACCTCATGAACCTGGCCATCGCGCGGTCGGCCAAGCAACTCAACCCTACCATCCGAACGGTCGTCCGTCTCTTCGATGCAGACTTTGCCCGCAAGGTGCAGAGCTTCCTGAAGGTCGACGTGGCGCAGAGCGGTTCTATCGATCACCTGCCGTGGACCACCTGGTGTCGCTGCACCTTGACGCCCAGCGATCCCCCGGGGGAGTGGCACGTGTCCATGTCGATGGAGGGGCACGTCATCGCGACCAAGACTTTCACCGTGAAGTAAAGCATGCTCGACGCGCCGGGTCTGGTGTCTCGTCATGGCAGCCCGCTGTACGTCTACGATGCACAGGTCGTCCGAGATGCCTGGTGGACCTTCACCGCGGCCTTTCCCTACCGGCCGCTGGCCTGCCACTATGCCATCGTCTGCAACAAGAACCACGTGCTG
>DASYBA010000877.1:0-4109 GCA_036501005.1 Candidatus Xenobia bacterium
TTTGGCGGCCGAACCACACGCTGCGCGACCGTTCCTGGGTCACCACGCACTGGATGAGGTTGTTGCCCGACCAGTAGGCGCCCCCCGCCAGCCCGTTCAAAAGACCCAGCACCACCAGGTGATTGCTGGCGCCCGCCCCCAGCGTCACGGCGACGCCATACACGAGAGCCTGCATCAACACTCCGACCTGCATGAGCACCCGGGCGGGGCGCTGCTTGAGCCACATCCCCGCCGCGTGGAAGGTCATGGTCTGCACCAGGATGGTCATCATGGCGTAGAGGACGACGGCCGAAGTGCCCCCCTGGCGAAACAGCAGCACGTTGAAGAACACACTGGCCAGGGACGTGCCAAGATAGGCCAGCGCCTGGACCTGGATCAATCGGGTCGACACGGGTTCAACATAGGAAAGATTCGCATGATCTTCAAGGTTGCGACCCTGCTGCTCATGCTGGCTACCACTGCCCGCGCTCAAGATCGCCGAGTGACGTTCATGGTCGATCCGGCGGACGCCGAGGTCTACCTGGCGGCCTCTCCTCTCGGCCCGGCCGGCACGCCCGTTCTGCTCTCCGATGCGACCCTGCACCAGGCGCCGACCATACAGTTCGTGCTGCAGCGACCTGGGTTCGAGTCGCAGACGGTGGTCGTCCCCTCCGGCCTCCTGGATGGGCAGACCGACCGCTGGCCCCTGACCGGTCGTATCGAGCTGGTGCCCGATCACGGCTCACCGGCCTGGTGGGCCTACGCCGCTCGGCATTGGGCGCCGTGGGCTGCTGCCCTGGTCGCCCTCCTGGGAGGCCTGGCGGTGTGGCGGCGGCGCCCTCGCCCGCAACCCCTCCAGACGAGGGCCCAGGAGCTGGACGAGACCTTCAACACTCGCTCGCAGGCTGGCCTTCTGGGCGCCCGACTGGGCTCCTGGGAAGTGCACGAGAAGGTCGGCAGCGGGGGCATGGCGACCGTCTATCGGGCGGTGAGAGATGGCGAGGAGCGGGCCATCAAGGTGCTCCGGCGGGAGCTATCCGAGGAGCCTGAATTTCGCCATCGGGTGGAACGCGAGTTTGCCGTATGCGCCGCCCTGGTCCACCCGAACCTCGTGCGCGTGTACGAGATGGGAGACTTTCAAGGCTGCCTCTACCTCGTCATGGAGTTTGTACGGGGCCGGAACCTTCGGCAGGTCGTCAGTGACCGGCCGTCCCTGCCCGTGCCGCTTGCCCTCAGCTACCTGCAGGGCATTATCGCGGCCGTCGCCGCGGCCCACGAGGCCGGCGTCATCCATCGCGACCTGAAACCCGACAACGTCATGGTCCTGGCCGACAACACGGTCAAGGTGACGGACTTCGGCCTCGCCCGCAAGATCCGGCAGACGGTCAAGCTGACGGAGACCGGCGTCGTGCTCGGCACCCCCGCCTACATGGCGCCGGAGCAGTTGGATGGGCTCCTGGCCCCGCACTCGGATCAATACGCCATCGGCGTGATCGGCTACGAACTGTTGACCGGCCGGCTGCCCTACGAAGACGAGGGCCTCAACCACCTGCTCGACACGACCCAGGAGCCCGCCCCGTTGTGCCGCTTCCGGCCCGACATCCCAGCCTCGGTCCAAGCCGCCATCCACCGCATGCTCCAACGCAAGCCTGGCGACCGCTTCCCCACCCTGTCCGAAGCCGCGGCCGATCTAGCAGGTTAGAAGGTGACCCGCGCCAAAACCATTGCGCTTCAATCGTGTAGGATGGGGTTTTTGACAAAATGGAGATCCTGAGCATCAAGACGTACAGCGGTCCGAACCTGTGGTCGTACAAGCCGCTGGTTCACATGATCATCGACATTGGCGAGTATGAGACCAAGCCGTCCGACGCCATCGAGGGCTTCACCGACCGCCTGCTGGAACTGCTGCCCAGCCTCCAGAACCACAAGTGCTCGGTGGGCGTACCCGGTGGGTTCATCCAGCGGCTGCGCACCGGGACCTGGATGGGCCACATTGTCGAACACGTGGCCATTGAGCTGCAGGTGCTGGCCGGCAACGAGGTCGCCTTCGGCAAGTGCCGCTCTACCGATACGGACGGCGTGTACAACGTCGTCTTCGAGTTCCTCGAAGAAAAGGTCGGCCTGGAAGCGGCCTACATCTCCCTTGACCTGGTCGAGTCGGTGGCCAAGGGCTTCAGCTTCGATCTCAAGCCACGCCTCAACAACCTGGCGCAGATGGTCGCCGATCGGGCCTACGGCCCCAGCACCCTCTCCATCATCCAGGAGGCCAAGAGCCGAGGCATTCCCATCATCCGCCTCAACGATGCCAACCTGGTGCAACTGGGCTATGGCAAGTTCCAGGAGCGTATCCAGGCCACCACGACGTCCATGACCAAGATGATCGCGGTCGACATCGCTTGCGACAAGGACCTGACGAAGAAGCTGCTGGCCGACGTCGGCATTCCGGTGCCGCAGGGCGTGGTGGTCGACAATGTCGACGACGCCATTCGAGAAGGGGAGGAGATCGGCTATCCGCTGGTCGTCAAGCCCGAAGACTTGAGCCAGGGCCGGGGCATCACGCTCAATATCGAAAACCGTGAGATGCTGGTCGGCGCCATCAACCTGGCCCAGGAGTACACCAACCGGGTCGTGCTGGAGAAGTTCCTGTTAGGCAAGGACTATCGCATCCTGGTCGTCAACGGCAAGGTCATTGCCGTGTCGGAACGTCTGCCGGCCCAGGTGGTCGGCGACGGCAAGAGCACGGTGCAGGAACTGATCGATACGCTCAACGAGGACCCTCGCCGGGGCGTCGGGCACGAAAAGGTGCTCACCCAGGTGCGGGTCGACGTGCCGACCAAGCAGCTTCTCAACAGTCAGAACATGACGCTCGAGTCGGTGCCAGCCAAAGGCCTGACCGTCCTGTTGAAAGCCACGGCCAACCTCAGCACCGGCGGGACGGCCGTCGATCGGACCGACGAAATCCACGTCGACAATATCGAAATGGCCATCCGGGCCAGCAAGGTGATCGGGCTGGACATCGCCGGCATCGACTTGATCACGCCCGACATCACCCAACCCACCTGGGTCGTCGGCGGCGGCATCGTAGAAATCAATGCGGCCCCCGGCTTCCGCATGCACGTCGCGCCGAGCGAGGGCAAGCCGCGGCCGGTGGCGAAGGCGGTGGTCGACATGCTGTTCCCGCCCGGCAAGAACAGCCGGGTGCCCATCGTCGCCATCACCGGCACCAACGGCAAGACGACGACCGCCCGCATGGTGGCCCACATCATGAAGATGTCCGGCCGCAAGGTCGGCCTCACCACCACCGACGCCATCTACATCGACGGCCGCGTGCTGCGACGGGGCGACATGACGGGGCCGTGGAGTGCCCGCATGGTGTTGAAGGACCCGACGATCGACTTCGCCGTGCTGGAGACGGCTCGCGGCGGCATGCTGCGCTCCGGCCTCGGGTTCGAACGGTGCGACGTGGGTGCCGTGCTGAACGTATCGGACGACCATCTGGGGCAGGGCGGCATCAAGACTCTGGAAGAGCTGGCCTACGTCAAGCAGATGATCATCGACGTGGTGCGCAAGCAGGGCTATGGCGTGTTCAACGCCGAGGACCCGCTGTCGTACGGCATGGTCGACAAATGCGACGGGCAGCGCACGTTCTTCAGCCTCAACCCGCGGGCCCTCCGTTTCGTCGAGGCCTTGGAAGACGGCGCCCTGGGCGCGACCTTCGAGAACGAGACGCTGGTGTTGCGGGAAGGCCGCGGCCGGGTCATCGAAATCGTGCCCGCCGTCGAGGTGCCCGCCACCTACGGCGGTCTGTCGGAAGCCAACATTCGCAACGCCCTGGCGGCCATTCTGATGGTCTACGTGATGGGCGCGTCGGTGGAAGACATTCGACAGGGCCTCAAGACGTTCGACGCCTCCTACCACCTTACGCCGGGCCGCTTGAACATGATTCCGGTGCGGGACTTCCGGGTGCTCATCGACTACGCCCACAACATCGCCGCCTACGAGACCATGGCCAATTTCGTAGCCAAGCTGCGCAAGACCCGAGCCATCGGCGTCATTGCGTGCCCCGGCGATCGGCAGGATGCGAACCTCATTCGCATGGGTGAGATCGCCGGTCCAGTCTTCGATCAGCT
>DASYBA010000878.1:0-10169 GCA_036501005.1 Candidatus Xenobia bacterium
CGCGGTCCGAGTGCCCACCGGCGTGCCATCGTCGAACCAGGCACGGAGGTACCATTCGCCGTCCCAGGCGCTGTCGTTCAAGCGCTGTCGCAGCAGGGTGGCTTCGGCCTGCAGGGTCGCCGCCGACGCGTCGTCCCCCCGCTGCCGAGCCAGCCCCCCAAACCGCGTCAACACGTCGTGGAGAAAGAATCCCAGCCAGACACTCTCTCCCTGGCCGCGCATGCCGATGCGGTTCATGCCGTCGTTCCAGTCGCCGGAGCCCATCAAGGGCAGTCCGTGGGCGCCCCGCCGGGCGCTGTGCCGGACGGCCCGGAGGCAATGATCGTACAACGTGGCAACTTCGCCAGTCACTTGCGGCAGGTCGTAGTACCCCTCCTCGTCCTCCCGCACCGCGCGAGCCGTCAGGAACGGCACTCGCTCGTCGAGGAGGCCGGTGTCGCCGGTGCTTTGGACATATCGACAGGTCGCATAGGGCAACCACAGGTAGTCGTCGGAGCAGTGCGACCGCACGCCTCGTCCCATCGGCGGATGCCACCAGTGCTGCACGTCTCCCTCGGTGAACTGTCGCCCCGCAGCCCGCAACAGATGCTCGCGGAGGAGGCCCGGTTCTGCATGGACGAGGGCCATCGCATCCTGCAACTGGTCTCGAAAGCCATAGGCGCCTCCCGACTGATAGAAACCCGTTCTCCCCCACATGCGGCAGGACAGGATCTGGTAGAGCAGCCACCCGTTGGCCAGAAAATTGAAGCCGACGTCCGGCGTCTCGACGTGGACGGTTCCCAGCGTCCGGCTCCAGTATCGCCAGACCCCGTCCAGGGCGTCCCGACAGCCCTCCAGGGTGCGATAGCGCGACGCCAGATTGCGGACCTCGGCGTCGTCCCGGCCCGCTCCCAGGATGAAGACGACCTCTTTGTCCAGCCCATCCTCCAATGTCATCATGACCTGCATGCCCGTCGCCGGATCCAGCCCGGCGCCCACCCGGCCGGACAGCCGGGCCTGGCGCATGGCCCTCGGCTGGGTGAGGTTGCCGTTGCGTCCGATAAACTCGGTGCGGTCGCCGGTCACTGTCCGGATGCTTTCGCTACAGTCTACAAAGGCCACCCGGTCGCCAAATTCGGGGTTGTAGGGTTGGCGAGCCAGCATCGATCCGCTGAGGGGATCGATCTCGGTCACGACGTGCATGAGCGACTGCTGGCGGAGCTCCCCCAGAACCCATTCCCAGTACCCCGTCACCGACAGACGGCGAGCCCGGCCGGAGCGGTTGGTGATCTTGAGGCGGGTGAACTTGACGGGTGCATCCATGGCGACGAACAGCCACAGCTCCGACGTGATGCCATCTTCGGTGTATTCGAAGACGCTGTACCCAAAGCCGTGACGGGCGACGTAGGTCATGGGTCCGGGGGCCGGCAGCGGGGTGGGCGACCAGAACCTCCCCGTCTCCTCATCCCGGATGTACAGAGCCTCGCCGCTCGAGTCCGTCACCGCGTCGTTTTTCCATGGGGTGAGCCGGAATTCGTGGCTGTTTTCCGTCCAGGTATAGGCACTGCCGCTTTCCGATACGACCGTACCACACCCAGGAGATGCGATGACGTTGACCCAGGGCGCGGGCGTGGGCCGCCCGGCCGAGAGCATCATCACGTACTCTTTGCCGTCATGGCTGAACCCCCCCAGGCCGTTGAACAAGGCGACGTCCCGCTTGGGCACTTCGACTTCCACCTTAGGCTCGGTACGCCGCAAGGTCGGGCGCAGAGCTGGCATCAAGAGCTCCACCGGCCGTCGCCCCTCCACCTGTTCCAGCAGCGTTCCGGCATCGTCTTGCAACACGACTCGGGCCACGGTGAGGAGGAGCACCCGGTCTTCGTCGGACATCTGTTCAACACGGCGGATAAAGATGCCCCCGGGTCGGTCCAGCAGGGTCGCGGCGGGACTGGACGACACCAGATCCTGCAGGCTGTCGTGCAGGCTCTGGAGATAGCCCGACGCGTCCTCGTTCCAGATGACCAGGTCCACCGCCACGCCTTTGATCCGCCACCAGCCATGGGCTTGCAGGGCCTGCCGGACCAGGTCCAGACCCCGGCGGTCACCGATGCGTACCAGCACGATGGGCAGGTCGCCGGAGATGCCATGCTTCCACAACGCCGACTGGCCCAGGTGGTTGCGCAGCAGCTCGGTGGCCGGAGCCCGCCGGCGTGCGGACGCGTACAGGACCGAGCCAGCCAGACGCCCATAGGCCTGCGCTTCCGCCTCGCTGGCGTGCAGTTGCTGCAGCACGATCTGGCTGTGCATCCACGATAGCTCGAAGACGCGGTCGGCCAGACGGGTATCGCGATAGGTATCGGACAAGACGACCAGGGCGTCCCGGCTGGCAGCGGCCCCGGTGATCACGTCGACCCGCACGGTCTCGTTGGGTTTGAGGCGCAGCACCTGTCGAATGGCGACCACCGGGTCCAACACGGCACCGTCGGTGCCGGACAAGCGCCCGGAACCGCTCATGGCCTGGGGTGCCTGGAGCGTGCGGCCCCGCCCCACGAAGCGAAGGCGGTTCGTTTCAAACGAGGGGGGCTCGCAGTCACACACCGACACGGTCATGAGGTGCATCATCCAGGGCGGGTGTTCGTCGTTGGAGCGGGGCCGCCGAGTGCAGAAGATGGTCTGTCGATCCGGGATCAGCTCCGTCTGCACGAACATGTTGCTGAAGGCCCGGTGCGACAGATCGTTGCTGAGCGGGGCCAACACGACCTCGGCGTAGCTGGTGACTTCTACCCGCCGCACCCGGTCGGAACGGTTGATGAGGGTCATGCGGCGCAGTTCGATATCGTCTTCGGGCGACACCGCGATCTCCGTGTGACAGTCGATGTCTTCGTCCCGGCGACGAAACTCGGCGCGGGACTGGCTGAAAATGGCTTCGTAGCCAGCGGTGGCTCGAACGGTGGGTTGCCAGGCCGTGGACCAGTAGCTGCCACTGTCCAGGTCGCGCAGGTAACAGAACGTTCCGCAGCCGTCCTCGGTGGCGTCTTCACGCCATCGGGTGAGGGCGACGTCGCCCCAGCGGCTGTACCCGCTGCCGGCGCTGGTCACCATGACGTGGTAGCGCCCATTGGACAGCAGATGGACTTCCGGGGCGGGTCCTCCCGGGTCGGTAAAGACGCGGTACGAACTGTCCCCTGACTCCAGGGGTTGCGACCGGGCTTCGGCCGCGTGAGGATGCACCACCGCCAGATCCTGGGGCACGCGCTCCTGCAACAGGGGCAGCGCGGACCGCAGCATGGGGTCGGCGGCGAAGCGACGCTGCATGGGACGGTCCCAGCGGAGGTAGGCGAGGGACAGCAAGGTCATGCCGGCGTGGTGGGCCATCACCTGCTGCACCGCCACCGCCTTGGCTCCGGGAGGCAGGCGGGACGGCGTATAATCGACCGCCTCATCGAAACCGCAGGGACCCAGCCTCCCTTCCGCCGCCAGCCGCTCCAAATTCTTGCACGCCGCCTCCGGAGCGACCATCAGAGCCAGTGCCGTGGCATAGGGGGCCACCACCACGTCCTCGGCCAGACCCCGCTTGAGGGCCAGCCCGGGCACTCCGAAGGCCCGATACTGGTAATTGCGCTGCTGGTCGACCAGGTTGTAGCCCGACTCCGAGATGCCCCACGGCACCCCGCGCTGTCGGCCGTATTCGATTTGCCGCTCGACCACGCCGCGATAGGTCTGCTCGAGCAGGGTCTGCGGATAGACGGGCATCACCAGGAGCGGCATCAGGTATTCGAACATGGTACCGCTCCAGCTCAGCAAAGTTGCCCCATGATGGATGGACGTCAACCGACGACCCAGCGCGAACCAGTGGTCCTGGCGCACCTGCCCCTGGGCAATGCAGACGAAGCTGCCCAACCGAGACTCCGAGGCCAGCAGATCGTAGTAACTGGCGTCGAGTCGGTCGTGGTCGACGTTGTATCCGATCGCGAACAGTTCTCGCGAACCATCGTAGAGGAAGCTGAAATCCGCGTGTGCCAGCGCCTGGGCGCGTTCGATAAGCTCCTGGACGGCCTGCAGCCGCTGCGCGCCCCAGGCGGTACCGGCGGCGACGGCTGCCTGCCATTCGATAGGGGCGGCGGAACGTGTGGCGTGGCCTCGCCAGGTAGGAACCCTGTCCAGTTCGGGGAGGTCCGGGGGAGGCGTCCCCAGAGCCACCCAGGGGGCCACGGCCAGCAGATGAGACTGATGGTCCGCCGCCTGCCCTGCCAGCGCCCGGGCCCACGCTGACACCTCGGCAGGGCTGCCTTCGGCGAGGGCGACCAGGAGGCCAGCCTCCGTCTTCAACCGGCTCAGCAGGTCGGCCCAGTCGCGGAGCGTCTGGGGGGGAACCGCCAAAAGTCGGGCGACCGCGGCGACCGCCTCAACCAGCTTGGGAGCGGCCCCGCTGACTTCGGCAAGGACCCGGACGGTATCTTGAAAGCCAGCCACGACGTGGGGGCCCAGGATGGGCGTGTTCCCCAGGTCCATCAGCCCACGGCTCAGGACCAACAGGTGCCCGACCAGGTTGCCGCTATCCACAGTCGATACGTAGCGAGGCACCAAGGGCGACAGCGTGCGCGTATCGTACCAGTTGAAGAGGTGGCCTCGATAGCGTTCCAGGCGAGCCAGGGTCGCCAGCGTGCGCTCCACCCGATCGACCATGCGGGTGGCGGAACAATAGCCGAAATCGACGGCGGCCAGTTCGGCGAGCAACCCCATGCCTACATTGGTAGGACTGGTCCGCCCGGCGACGGTCACCTGCGGGTTTCGCTGGACGTTGTCGGGCGGCAGCCAGTTCTCCTCCGCGGTGACGTAGTCTTCGAAGAAGCGCCAGGTACGCCGGGCCACGCGGCCCAAGAACTCAAGCTGGCCATCGTCCAGCTTGACCTTACGGGCCACGAGGGGCCGGCTAAGCCACCACATGATCAAAGGCGAGCTGATCCAGCCAACCAGCAGAGGCGTGGCCCATCCCATGGCCGTGGGACAAAAGAGCCAGCCGTAGACCAGCGTCGTGCACCCCAGGATGGGCGCGGCCCCCATGGCTCGCACCGACCCCAGCAGGTCGCCCGGGGCGGAGCGGTTGGCCTCGTGCGAGGTCTTCCACTCCAGCAGTCTGCGTCGGGTCCAGACCATTCGGCCGACCGTCCGACCGACCGCATCGATGCTCATGAGGGCGTCCGAAGGGAGCAGCACCAAGAGGAGGACGAATTGCGACAATTCCTTGCGCACGGCCGCGGTCGTCATGCGCAGGTGGGATGTCCAGGGCACCTCGGCCGGTCGGCGAACCAACGTGCCCAGCACGGACGCCAGCGGAACCGCTCCCAGAGTCGCCAGGACGAACCCGGCGGTCCAGCCGGCGAGGGCGCCGACCCACAGCCACGAGAGAAGCAGCAACAGCAAGACCGCGACAGGCACCAGGCTGCGGCGCAGGTTGTCCAGGATCTTCCATTGCGACAGCGAGGATAGGGGGTTCGATAAGCCTCCCGGCACGCGGGGCAGCAGCCACCCGGCGATCTGCCAGTCCCCTCGAATCCAGCGGTGCCGTCGACTCACGTCGGCGGCGTACATGGACGGGAAATCCTCGTAGAGAATGACGTCGCTCAACAGCCCCGACCGGGCATAGGCACTTTCCAGCAGGTCGTGGCTCAGGATGGTGTTGTCGGGAAATCCACCGCAGCACCGCTCGAAGGCGTCGACGTCGTAAATGCCTTTGCCGATGAACGTCCCTTCCCCAAAGAGATCCTGGTAGACGTCTGAGACCACGCGAGTATAGGGATCGATACCGGAGTCTCCGGCAAACAGTCGGGCAAAGCGGGAGCTTTGGGAGCTGGGCAGGGTGACACCGACCCGAGGCTGCAGTATGGTGTAGCCGGCCATGACCCGATGCCGGTCGTCAAACAGGGGACGGTTCAGGGGATGGGCCATGGCGGATACCATGCCGTGCGCGGCTTCGGCCGGCAACTGCGTATCGGTATCCAGGGTAATCACGTAGCGGACCTGCGCCAGGATGTCGGTCTGGCCTACCTCGACGAGGAAGGGTCCGGGCCCTTTCCGCAGCCGAGAGTTCAAGTCGGCCAGCTTGCCACGCTTGCGCTCGTACCCCATCCAGAGGTGGTCCCGGGGATTCCAACGCCGGGGCCGGTGAAAGAGAAAGAAGACGTCCTGGCGGTAAGTCGCATTGAGATGTTCGATACCGTCGCGGGCCATCTGCACCAACCCGGCGTCGGCCGGCATCACCTCGTCGGGTGCATCGGCGAGATCGGTCAACAGGGCGAAGTGCAGATGTCGATCCTTGTTGCACAGATAGCGCACTTCCAGTGCCGACAACAGGTCGGCCACACCGCTCGGGCTGGATAACATGGTGGGGATCACGACCATGGTGCGGTCCCCGGCTGGGATGCCCTCGCGGTAATCCAGGCGGGGCAAGGGCCGAGGCCGGACCAACGCGGTCACCAGCCAGTTGACCACGGCCACGGCCGCATGACCGGCACAGAACAGGACCGGCAAAGCCAGGCACAGCAGGACGTCTAGCGACATGCCGAGGTGTCGAGCGACATCGAGGTAGGCGAACGTCGGCCCTGCCGTGAGCGCCAGGACGGCCGTCAGATAGAAGGCCAAAGGGTGTCGCCGCACGGTGCGATCCACTCGGGACAACCAGGTCGAGCCCATGCCAGCCGCTGCCTCGAGGGTCGTACGACCGCCGTCGATCAGGAAGTATCCGACATGGGTCCGGCGGTCCGGCGGATCGCCACCCGCTCGAGCCAGGTCTACGGCGAGGCCGGCGACCTCAGGTTCGGAGCGGGGGCCGCGTCGGCTGATGGCCTCGACTTCATGGCGATAGCGATCCCGGGTCTCGAAATCCATGCGCGGGTAGACTCCGGCCGGGTCGTGCCGCAGGATCTGCTCGACCGTGCTGTGGCTTTCAACGAACGACTCCCAATCGGTCGAACTCAATAGCCGGAGGCTGGTGATGCTGTTGCCCATGGAGACTTGATCGGCGGCCTGGGCCTGGCCCTCGATCCGCACCAGTTGCTCCACCGTCATGCCCTGCTCGGCGACGCGGTGCTCCAACCAGCTCCGGGCAAAAGCGAAGTAGGGACTCTGTCCGTGGAGATGGTGGGCGAGCTCGGCCAGAAAGGCCCCGGAGAAGGGCGGGTTGGCTCGAACCATGTCGGCCATGACCAAAATCAGATCGGTGGGCTTCTCATCGACCGTGCCAATCATGCGCTCGGCCCATTCGGTGGCGACCAGTCGATCGCGGTGCGCGGCAGCCACCCGCAAGGCCACGCGGCGGAGGTTTTCGATGAGGGCGAGACGCAGCATGATGGGAACCGCCCACAGTTCTCCCAGCACCAGCGGCAGGCTGCTCTGATAGGCGGCGATGTAGGCATTCAAGCCGACCGGGTCGACCTTGCCGTCGACGTGGGCGATGAGCGGAAGCGCCAGGGCATAGACCCGCGGATAACCCGCGAACTCCCCTTGGGCCAGATGGGGCAGGTCGCGGCAGTAAGCCGGCGGCAGGTGCCGGCGGGCCGTCTGAATCTGCTCTTCCACCAGGTAGAAGTTGTCCAGCAGCCACTCGGCGGCCGGCACCATGGAACGGTCCTGGCCCAGGGCGGCCGTGACCAGATGGTAGGTCTGTTCCAGAATCTTTTCATTCTGCCGCAAACGGGGAATCAGCTTGTCTCGCGTCGGGCGGACGGAACGCGCCTGCGTCTCCAGGCTGTGGCGATCGGCCAGCGTTCGGGCGAACCGCTCCAACTGTTCCACATTGTACAGGTCGGCTCGCAGCGGTGCTTCATCGGATGTCGCCGGGGGCGTGTGGGGGTGACCCCAGGAGAGCCACCGATCCAGCTTTCTGGGCACGTTGGCAAGACGCTCGACGACTTTCTTGTCAGCGATCATTGCATCGAAGAATACACCCAGTTTCGTTTTGAATCATCTCATGCGCGATGGTATCAGGGGTGTCAATGTGCGGTCTTTCCAGAGTGCCAAGCCCGATCGGTTGTTGACTCGGGTCCAAGACTGGGTAAAATCGATGCATGGCTCAGACCAGCTACTATCCATGGTCTTTTTCACTGTTCCCTTCGCCCCAGGCAGTCCGAGCACCCAGGAGCCTGACCACCGATGCCGACGGGAGAAAAAAGCGAATTCTCTGTGTCGAGGACAATCAGGCCAGTCAGGCACTGGTACACGCCATTCTCGAGGTGCTCGGCTTTATCATCGAAGATGCTGGTACCCTCGAAACCGCCCGAACGCGACTGTCGGCCGGCAGGTTCGACCTGGTTTTGTTGGACATCAACTTGCCAGACGGAAACGGGCTGGACCTTGTGGGGGAACTCAAGGCAAACCCGGCCACTGGAGACGTGCCCATCATTGCCGTCAGCGGCCTGTCGCTGGAATCGGTGCGTCAAACCGCCTTGCACTTGGGATGTTGCGCCTATGTGACGAAACCCATCCGGGTCGCAGGTTTCGTCAATTTGATCAAGCAGTGTCTTTCACAAACATGCTGAGGCCGAGGGATTTTGAGTGAGCGATTCTAGTTCGAAGCCGGAGGATCCCGGAACCAAGCTGGCAGAGAGCGAGGAGCGCTTCCAACTGCTGGTCGACGCCGTGAAGGACTATGCGATCTTCATGCTCGATCCGGACGGTAAGGTGTTGAGCTGGAACGACGGGGCGAGACGGTTGAAGGGCTATGAGGCCAGTGAAATCATCGGTCGCCACTTTTCCGTCTTCTACCCGCAGGAAGACATCGTCCGCGGCACGCCGGCCAACATGCTCTCCCTGGCACTTCGAAGAGGACGTCTGGAGGTCGAAGGCATCAGGGTTCGCAAGGACGGATCCCGTTTTTTTGCCGACGTCATCATCACGCCGATTTACAACAGTGTGGGGCAACACTATGGCTTCGCGAAGGTCACTCGAGACATCACGGAGCGCGTCGAGGCCGAGCGCCAACTGCTCGAAGCCAAGCGAGAAGCGGAACGTGCCAGCCGGGCGAAGACGGACTTCCTTGGCCTCATGAGCCACGAGCTGCGGACCCCGCTCAATGCCATTATCGGCTTCTCCGACCTGCTCCTGGACATCCCGGCCGATCAACTGGCGACCACGCCCTGGCGCACGTACGTTCAACACATCAGTGCCGGTGGTACACAGCTCCTGACGCTGGTGAACGACACCCTCGACATGGCCCGCATCGAATCCGGGCGACTGGAATTGGACCGGCAGATCTTTGACGTGGCCAATAGTCTGAGAGAACCTGTGGCCATGGTGACCCGATTGGCCGAGCTTCAAAGTGTTCGCTTGACAGCCGACATACCCGAACATCTCGAGATGAGGGCCGATAGCACCCGCTTCAACCAGGTCGTCACGAATCTGCTGACCAACGCCATCAAGTTCACGCCACCAGACGGGACCGTGCACCTCAAGGTGTGGGCGGAAGCCGCCGACTTGATGTTATCCGTGTCTGATACCGGCATCGGGATTGCGCCCACGGACCATGAACGTGTTTTTGTGCCCTTCGAGCAGGTCAGACCGATGACCCATACCGCCGGAGCTGGTCTCGGCCTGTCCATCGTGCGCCGCATCATGGAAGCGCACGGGGGCAGTGTCGTGCTGACCTCCGTGCCAGGTCAGGGAAGCTGCTTCATCTGCCGGTTTCCCCGCGCGGTAGCCGATATGAACCAACCCCCTTGACCCACTGCATGCGGTCGACCTCGGCCATGAACCTTGTCCTGCCAAATGTTCACACCCCCGGTATATCCAGGTCCAAGAATCTGGGATACAATGAGGAGGTCAGCCCCCTCGGACCTGCTTGATCCTGCAGGAGCGACAAGTACAGAATGGAAGATACCCCTATGAATACCATGGTCAAACAGGTCAAGAAATGGGAAGCGGCCGTGCGCCGCGAGCTCAAGTCCGGGTCCAGCAAGGCCCAGGTCACCGCTTTTCTCGATAAGAAGAAGATCAAATATCGGGATGGCAAGAACTGGCTGGGCGCCTCGATCGACAACTGCCCGACCGAGTTCAGCTTCATCCAGGGACATATCGAAATCCGCTTTTTGTTCGACGAACCGGACAGCCTCGCTTCCTACACCGTCAAGAGCGGATATTAGGCGAAGTAGCCTCACGAACACTCCAGACAGGAGCCAGGTCCGAGCAGACGGAAC
>DASYBA010000879.1:0-2572 GCA_036501005.1 Candidatus Xenobia bacterium
CGCCACCCGCCATTCCATGAGCACCAGGTCGAAGTAGCCTTCACGGCTCGACGGGACCAGGTAGTCCATGCGCACGTCAGCCAACGGGATGCCATAGACCAATCCCATCTGGCGCGACTGGATCGAATCGGCCACAATGACACCGCGGAATACAACCTGTACGCGGCGACTGGACCCCATCGCTGGGTCTTGGTCTGCAGAGGCAGTGTCTCCCACATCGAAAAGCTGCTGCAGCATGCATCGTTCTCCTGCGTCCTCCAGCGCCCGCTTGGTGGACAGCGGCTCGCTGCCGCTTGCTGGCAAATATTTTTGCGGGTGAACGGTTTACCGTTCGCTGACAAAAATATTTGCGGAGAATCATCCGATAACCCATCTGCAACAGGCCTGCGTTAACAACCCGGCAACAAATTCAGCGGCTATACCGTGGTATCGTATCTGTAGAGAGAGCTCCTGATCGGAGTTGCGGCATGCGTTTGAACGGAATGGAAGCAGCCCCCCGGCGGGCTGATAACCGCGAGGTCATCGATCTGACCCGTGCGGTCGTCCAGGTGGATTCCTCGCCCGCCCACATGGTCGAGGGCGAGAACAGAGTCGACGACATCTTCGAAAGCTACGCCCGCCAGGCTGGCCTCCAAGTGGACCGCTGGACGACCCAGCACGGCAAGCCCATGCTGGTCGTGAGCCTGCCCGGCAGCGATCCGAAGTTGGGGAGCGTCGGCTTCGTCCACCACTCCGACGTGGTCGGCACCGACGGCGTGTGGAAACTGGGGCAGCCTTTCAGCGGCACCATCACGACTGACGATCACGGCCGCGAGGTGATGGTCGGCCGGGGCACGGTCGATACAAAAGGTCCGGCGGCGCAGATCCTGCTCGCCATGAAGCAGTTGAAGGCCTCTGGCACCGTGCTGCCCCGCTCCATGAAGTTGTTCGTCTTTCCCGACGAGGAAATCGGCGGGCCCGACGGGGCGTACTTCGTCAGCCACGAGAACGCCGGCAAGATCCGGGATGTCGAACACTGGCTGGTGGAGGGCAGCTCGGTGGTGGCCCAGTCGCTCCTGGCGGGGGCCGGCGCCCGTACCGACATTCCCTACCTGGCGGTGGCGCAGAAGTACTGCCTGCCCTTGCAACTCAAGCTGAAGACGCCGGCGTCGTCCGACGAGGCCGTATCGAAGACGACGGCCGCCCTGCAACGTCTGGATGACTATGTCAACCAGCAGCCGTGGAAGCACCTGGGCAACACGGCCGAGTCGCAAGAAATGTACAACCGCATGGGCGACATGATCGGCGGGGCCAAGGGCTGGGCGCTCAAGCATCTGTGGAATTCAAGTACCTTCCAAAAGGCCATCATGACCACCCCAGCCGGCCCTCCGCTGGCCGCCGCCAATCGCACCGACTTCTGCAAGACAGACTTCTTCCTCAGTTCGAATCCGTCCGGCGGCACCGACGACATCAACGAGAAGCCCTCGTCGGCCACGGTGGTGCTGCAAGGCGTCTCCGCCGGGGACGTCCAGAAGACCGCCGGAAAAGACTTTGCGGTGACCGAGAAAGACGGCCGGGTCGCCCTCACTCTGCCCCAGGAAAACTACCACGGGGGCAACCACGCTTCAGCGCCAGATCGCAAGGAAGATGCGGTCGACCGAGTGGACGGCGCGCTGGCCAAGGTTCGAAAGCAGTTCCCGCAAGCCCGGGTGGTCGACTACTTTACCGACAAGAGCATTCCGAAGCAGGCTGCCAGTGGGGGCAAGGTGGCCACGACCGTGTCTCTCGACCTGCGCATTCCCATCGACAACGACCGCCAGCAGACCCTGGCCGACATGCAGAAGGCTGTCGGCCCGGACTTCGAGCTGGCGCCCCTCTTCGACCATATCGAACTGGACGCCGACGTGCGCCGGCTCACCACCGGCAGCGCCTTGTTCCAGGCGGCGCAGAGTACCTCGAAAGACGTCTATGGGAAGGACGTCCCCGTCCTGTTTGGCAACTCACCGGGTTCGAACGACACTCGCTTCCTGATGGACGTGAACCCGAAGTGCGACGCGTTGGCTTTCGACCCCGTCCTGACGACGGAGCATGGCCCTCACGGGCCGGACGAGTCGGTGACCATCGCCTCCCTGGTCAAAGGCGTCGACTGGGAACGCGAGTTCATGACCCGTATCGGACAGGGGTAGTCATGGGGTCGACGCCGTCCGGCCTGTCGCCAGACGGCGTCGAGGACGGCTCATTGGAGCAGTTCGTTCCAGTCGTTCAGACGGAGGGTGGGATAGTGGGGCTGGTACGAAGGCGGCTCCGGCATGTCGTGGAACTCGAACACCGGATCGTGATGGTGCATACTGTCTTCCAGGTCGGTCTGCCACTTCGCTTTCTGGTGGGTCTTTCGATAGTTGATGTCATCGAGAATATTTTTGACATCGTTGGAGCAGGACATTTGAGGTTGCACAGTCGCCATGTTTTCGCCCTCCGAACAACTCTATCTATTAGTTGCTGTATCCCTCCGAAAAGTTAACAGTCTAGAGGTTGACGACCGTATCCTACCAGGCCCGTAGCCGCTGCGGAGTCACTCGGATGGCGACCGAGT
>DASYBA010000880.1:0-5124 GCA_036501005.1 Candidatus Xenobia bacterium
CGGTTCTGGCGCACGCTGAAATACGAGGAGGTCTATCTGAAGGAGTACACCGACTTCCCTGTGGCCCTGGAGAACCTGGCTTGGTTCATGCCGTTCTACAACGACGTACGGCCTCACCAGAGCCTGGGCTATCGGACCCCAGCCGAGGTTCACTTTGGACGCAACTGAGGCCCCGCAGGCCACCCAGGCCCGCTGGGCCCGGCCCCCGGATCCCTCCGGCACCTGGTGGACGGGCCCCGGATGCCTCCGGTAGCCGGTCCGGGAGATAGCTTCGGCCCCTACGGGCCGGGAACCGGGAACTAGCAGTCACCACCGATCCTGAGTCCGGAGTCTTACTTATTCGAGCATAAATGCTGTACGGGGATCGGGGTACACCTCAATCCATGGCTTACCTTGATAACAGCTTGATACCCCGGTCGGAAGGAGAGAGCATACAAGCGTCCTACTTCCGGAAGCAAAGAGGAGGTGGTACCTACATTGCGTGAGATACATCTGGCCCTCATGCACGATGACGCCATCAGTCTGATCGAAATGATCACGTCCATAGGCGGCCTCATAGGTCACATGGTCCCAGGACCAGAGTGCTTCATGACCGACTTAAACCTTGACTACCAAGTTCACTTCATTGATGAGGAAAGCCAGTCTTTCAGCTTCTACATGGGTGTTGCCCGTGGCGTAGTCAAACCCTCAGTACCTTTGGAGAAGTTAAGGACCACTCTCAAACTATCTGGCATCAAGAAGTACGAGAACGGCGTCCACATTCTCTTCCATAGCATGCTGTATGCGGGCCCCCGAACGGGCCTGCAAGAGGAGCTCAGGGCTCCCTGGGCGCAGATCGAGCGTTGGATTAAACGGAACCTTTTGAAAAGCCATTTCAAAGACATCAAGAGGGATGGACTCATATACGTTGGACCTCAAGCGAAGGAGTGGGTTGCGAAAGATCCCGAGCACCACTTCTTCTGGGGGATGGACCTCCCCCTAAAGCCCCTCCCCTTAGGACCGGAACTAAATACAGTGAGGTTGCGTAAGCCTTCCGGAGAGAAGGATTACAGAGCCTGAGTTGACAAATGAGACCGGGATGCGGACGGCAGGGGGCTGCCGCCCCCCAGCAGTCCCCCCGCGCGTCTGGCCCGACCTCGCGTCGGGCCGCCCCCGGACTTAGGCCCAAAGATCCGTAGGGGCGGCCAGGGGGAAGCACCACCAGGCGGGGGAGGGGGCCGGTCCTCGGTGGGCTGGGCACGGGGGCGCCCCGCCAACTGACGTTGGGCGTAGGGCACCCAGGAAAGCCCGTTACAGACTTCTGTGAACGATAGAACGCTGAATATACATACAACAAGAAGATATGCTGTACGGTCACCTCCGAACGCGGCCCATCCGATAGCGAGAATGCCAACATGCTCGGCCAGAGTGAAGCATGCGACACCTCTGAACGATACGGCCCGGGTCAAGCCCATCCTGATTGCCAGGAGATAGTCCAAACCGTCGAGTGCGGCCCTCGGATCACCAAGCCCGGTCACTCCGATCCATGGCCCCATTCTGATTGCCAGGGACGACCCTGACCCCCACCACCCCGCCTTCGAGACAAGCCAGCCATCGCTCCCATCCTGAGCCCACTCTGATTGCCAGAGACGACTCAGCCCCCCACACCGCTCCCCCCACCGCGTTCCGTTGTACCCTTGACGCGATGAGGGGTCCCTGGTGCGGCCGCCCTCCCTGTCTGGTCGAGCATTCGTGGTCCTGTCAGACTGCGGGCGTCCCTCAACCGGCCATCCGCCAGCTCGATTTCCAACCGGATGTTCTTTCTCTTGTTCGCATCCCGTCATATCGGAATGCCTTCGCTGACAATGTCGAGGGCGATGCGTCGCTCCCGTGACAACAGATCCTGGAATTCTTCCCCCGTCATGATCAGGGGGACTATAAAAGGTAACACGCCACTCGCGGGTCCGCCCGGGCATCAAGTTTTCCACCCGGGACTTGAAGTCTCGTACGGCCTCTTTCCGCGAGAGGGGTCACCCCGTCGACTTCGACGCGGCCCGGTAGAGTTCTTACAGGACGGGGGTAACAATCCCCGACGGGTTCGTGTTCGGCGCTGACGCGTTGCCGCCCCTGGCCTCCTTGATGTGCACCAGCATGTGCTGGCCCTGCGCGTTGTCGACGTAGGCCGCTACCACCGTCTTGCCCGCCACCAGACCGCTCGGGGGGTGGTAGTTGCCGCCGATGTAGATCTGCACGACGCTGTTGTCCGACTGCAGCACCGTCAGCCAGCCCGGGCTGATGGTGCCCAGCGTGCCCCGCACGTGGTGGTGGATGGACAGGAGCTGCGCCCAGGCACTACCCGCCAGGCACAGCACCAGCCCCAGCATCATCAACCTTCTACGCATTGCGACAGCCTCCCCGGAAGAAATTTCAAGCTCCGTTCGAGGTCGCTCGGCTTTTTCCTGGCGTCGGGGCCTCGGCGAAGTGGACGGGATGCCCAACAGGGAAGCACGACCTCCAACCGAAGCCGAGGCCCATCCAAAACCTTCGGCGGTGACTCATGCCTGCAGAATTCGTCCACCTCCACCTTCATACCGAATTCAGCCTTCTCGACGGATTCTGCCGGCTCAAGCCGCTCATCGCGCGGGCCAGCGAGTTGGGCTTTCCCGCCCTGGCCGTCACCGACCATGGCGTCATGTACAGCGCCGTCAACTTCTACGAGATGGCGGCGGCCGCCAACATCAAGCCCATCCTGGGGTGCGAGGTCTACCTCGCCACCCGCACCCGTCACGACCGCCACCCCCAGCTCGACAGCGCGCAGCGCCACATCATCCTGCTGGCCACCAACGACGAGGGCTACCGCAACCTCATCAAGATCGTCTCCATGGCCAGTCTGGAGGGCTATTACTACAAGCCTCGGGCCGACAAGGAGCTGCTCCGCCAGCATTCCGCCGGGCTGGTGGCCCTCTCGGGATGTCCCCGAGGGGAGATTCCGTACCTCTTGCGCCAGGGCGACGAGGCCGGCGCCCTCCGAGCCGCCACCGAGTATCGGGACATCTTCGGCCCCGACCGCTTTTTCATCGAGCTGTCGGACCACGAGCTGCCGCTGGAGAAGCGCCTCAACCCGGAGCTCGTCAAGATCGCCCGCCAGCTCGACCTGGGCCTGGTGGCGACCAACGACGTCCACTACCTGCACCCGGCCGACGCTGACGCGCACGAGGTGCTGCTCTGCATCGGGACCGGGCGCACCATGGACGACGCCCGCCGCATGCGGTTCGGCTCCAATCAATACTACCTGAAGAGCGCCGAAGAGATGGCCCAGGTCTTCTCCGAACTGCCCGAAGCGCTCACCAACACGCTGCGCGTCGCGGAGATGTGCAACTACCAGATGGACTTCACGACCAGCCATCTGCCCCACTTTCCCGTGCCCGAGGGCCACACCGTCGACACCTACCTGGCCAAGCTTTGTGAAGACGGGCTCAAGCAGCGGTTCGGCGACCACCCGGGCCCCGAAGTGCGGGAGCGGCTGACCTACGAGCTGGGCGTCATCAAGACGATGGGCTTTCCCGCCTACTTCCTCCTCATCTGGGATTTCATCAACTGGAGCCGCCAGAACGGCATTCCCGTCGGCCCTGGCCGCGGCTCGGCGGCCGGCAGCCTGGTGTCCTACCTGCTGGGCGTCACCCAGCTCAACCCGCTGGAGCACGAGCTCCTCTTCGAACGGTTCCTCAACCCCGGCCGCAAGAGCATGCCCGACGTCGACACCGACTTCTGCCAGGACCGGCGCCAGGAGGTCATCGACTACGTGACGCGGCGGTGGGGACGAGAACGGGTCTCGCAGATCATCACCTTTGGCCGCCTCAAAGCCAAGGCCTCGTTGCGTGACGTGGGACGGGCGCTGGCCATGCCGCTCCCGCAGGTCGACCGCATCGCCAAGATGGTCCCGGCCGGCCCCAACGTCACATTGGCCCAGGCGCTCGAGCTGCCCGAACTGAAAGCGGTCTACGACGGCGACCCGGCCGGACGTCGGCTCATCGACGTGGCCCGCCGGCTGGAGGGGATGCCTCGCAACGCTTCCATCCACGCGGCCGGCGTCATCATCTCGCAAAAGCCGGTCATGGAGATCTGCCCGGTCCAGAAGATGGCCGGCGGCGACGAAGTGGTGGCCCAGTTCGAAATGACGGCGGTCGATCATATCGGACTGCTCAAGATGGACTTTCTCGGCCTGCGCAACCTGACCGTCATCAAAGACGCCCTGCAGATGATCGAGAGAACCAGCGGCCAGGCGCCCGACATGGACCGCATCAGCTACACCGACGAAAAGACGTTCGAACTCCTGCAAGAGGCCCATACCTCGGGCGTGTTCCAGGTGGAAAGTGCCGGCATGCGGCGCTACCTGCGGGCGCTCAAGCCGGAGCGCTTCGCCGACATCGTCGCCATGGTGGCCCTGTATCGACCAGGTCCCATCCAAGGCGGTGTCGTCGACGGCTACATCAATTGCAAACACGGGCGTGAAGAGATCCACTACCCGCACCCCAAGACCGAGCCCATCCTCAAGGAAACCTATGGGTTCATGATCTACCAGGAACAGGTGATGCAGATTTCCAACGTGCTGGCCGGCTTCACCCTGGCCATGGCCGACGATCTGCGCAAGGCCATGGGCAAGAAGAACCCCGCGGTCATGGCCAAGCAGCGGGATTTGTTCGTCAAAGGCTGTGTCGAACGTGACATCGAGGAGAAGCTGGCCGGCGAGGTCTTCGACCTCATGGAGAAGTTCGCCGGCTACGGCTTCAACAAAAGCCACTCGGCCGCCTACGCCGTCGTGACGTATCACACCGCCTGGCTCAAGGCCAACCATCCCCTGGAATACATGTGTGCGCTCCTCACCAGCGTCATGTCGAATTCCGACAAAGTCAGCTTTTTCGTCAAGGAGTGCCGCACCCTGGGGCTCAACGTCCTGCCCCCCGACGTCAACATGAGCCAGTGGAAGTTCTCGGTGGAGCAGCAACCTGATCAAAGCTGGGCGATTCGCTTCGGACTGGGAGCAGTAAAGAACGTGGGCGAGGCGGTGGTCGCCGGCATGGTGGCGGAACGAGAGCATGGCCCCTACCGCACCTTGGCCGACCTGTGTCGCCGCATGGACGCCAA
>DASYBA010000881.1:0-4422 GCA_036501005.1 Candidatus Xenobia bacterium
CCGAACGCCAGCCAGCGAGAGCAGCGTTTCAAAGACGCCTTGGCCAAGCTCAATTTGAGCGCCGACCAGAAGACGAAGATCGACAAGATCTTTGCCGACTCGAGCCTGCAGGGCCGAGATCGGTTCAAGGCCATCCACGACGCGCTGACGCCGGAGCAGCAGCAGCAGCTCCAGCAGTTGATGCCGCGTGGCCATCATCATGGGGGTGGGGGCACCGCACCACAACAATAAGGACCGTATCGAATACTTGCCAGGCCCGGGCTTGTCGCTCAAGTAACTCGCAATACCCCTCGCAGCCAGCTTTCCAGGGTCACCAGCAACCAGATCTTGATGCCCCGGCGGGGGCGCAAGCCGCCCAGCTTGCCGTCGAGCAGGCGTTCCAGGTAGTCACGACGGACCAGGCCCCACGGAACCAGGCCCTCCAGCAGGCGGGTCCGAGCTTCCGGCAGCAGCGGCCCGCTGAACCAGCCCTCCACCGGCACCAGCATGCCGCTCTTGGGGCGGGCCAGGATCTCGGCCGGCAGGAGGTCCCGAACCGCCTCCTTGAGGAGGTATTTCTCGACCGATCCGCGCAGCTTGAGCGACGGCGACATCTCGCAGGCCAGTTCCACCACGTCGCGATCGAAGAGCGGCGACCGGGGCACGACGCCGAAGGCGGCACTGATGGCGTCCACCTTGGGCAGGATGTGGTGGGCTCCCTTGAAGGTCACGTTGAGGGCCATCAGGCGAGACACAAAGTGCTGATAGCGCGGATCGGTAAAGGCCCCGTCAAGCTCTTCGGCCAGCCTGTTCTCGGCCGCCGCATCCGGGGTCAGCATGACGGCCAGATCGTCGTAGCAGCGCTGATGGGCGCGCAGGTAACTCGCCCGGCGGTCGGCCACGCCTGCGTTACATCCGTCGCCCAACAACTCCGCCAGCAGCATGGGAATGTTCTTCGGGCCGCCAAAACAGGGGTCTCCGCCTTCGCCGTTGAGCACCTCCCCCACCTCGGCGCTTGCTTCCCGAAACAAGATGGCATTGGGCACGGTCAGGGGATCGCCGATGGGATCCGACAGCAGCGCGATGGCGTCGTCGACGTGGTGCACCACGGTACGAGGCGGCAGCTCGACGATGCGATGCTCGGTGCCGCAGTGCTGCGCCACCCGCGAACTGAAGGCCAGCTCGTTGGGGTACGTCGCCCCGAAGGAGATGGACCAGGTCTTGACCGGCGCATCGTGCAGACGTTTCGCCAGCGCCACCACCAGGCTGGAGTCCAACCCTCCCGACAGGAAGGCCCCGATGGCCAGGCCGGGCGTCAGCCGGCGCCGGACCGCCCCCTCCAGGGTGCGGCGCAAGAGGTCTCTGGTCTCGTCTTCATCCGTCCGAGGGTCCATGTCGGACGGAACCTGCCACCAGCGGCGACGTTGTAGACCGTGCGGGTCGTACAACAGCATCTCGCCGGCCAGCAATTCCATGACCTCATCGACCAGCGTTTCCGGTCCGGGCAGGTACGAATACGTCAGGTAGCGGGCCACCGCGGTGACGTTCACACGCCGCTCGATCAAGCCGCTGGCGAGCAGTGCGTGGATGGTTGATGCGAAGACCAGACCGCCGGGCCGCAGGGCGTAATAGACCGTCCGTTCCCCGATGGCATCCCGGGCCAGCCGCAGGGTACCGGACGGATCGGTCCAGGCCACGGCGAACGCGCCTCGCACCTGGGGCAGCCGTTCCTCGGACAGCCACGGGGTCCAGTCCGTCACCCGTTGGCCCGCCGCCTCGCAGCAGTCCCAGTCTGCCACCCAGCCCGAGTCGCCTAGCAGGGTCGCCCCGGGCCCCAGGGCGGCTCGCAAGCGTTCGCCTGCAGCCGCCGGGAAGTTTCCCACCACGCCGCCGATACGGCCGCACCCTCGCCGTCGGGTCGAGGCCTGCCGCAAGGGCGGGCCGGGCGCTGCCGGGCACGTCCCCGGGGTCGGGACAAAGTCTGGAGCGGTGGGAACACGGCGCCATCCCATGCTAGCCGAAACTGTCTCCCCCGCCGTCGGACATGCCGGCATCGGTGCTGAAGCTGTCGCTGTCTATGTCGACCCCATAGTCAGGCACAGGACGACCATCCAGGGTAAGGGCTCGGAAAAGCCGCTTGACGACCTGCTCCGGCCGAATGGCCGCCAGCTCCAGCCTGTACTGGCGCAACCAGGCCTGTTCCTGGGGATCCAGCCCGGGGACGTTCCCGCTGGGAACCTCCGGGGCGGGTAGGAGCAATCCATCGAACGGCCTGGCCTGCCGGGGACGCAACCCGACGTCAATCACCGTCACCTGACCTTGAAACCAGGCCGGGTCGCTGGCGAGACGTGTTGCCAGCATGCAGCCGTCGTAACTGGCGTCGTGCAGTGCGAACACCTTCAAGTTCGGATTGCGCTTGAGCATGCTGCGAACCGTATCGAATACGTCTTCCGGATAGCCATCCCAGGACAGGACGGCACAGTTGTTCTCGAAGTGGAAATTGTTGGCCAGCAGCGTGTCGACCGTGCGTGCCCGGTCGCAGATGACGGCCCGATCGAAGGAATACTCGGCCACATCTCCCTCCAGAGGCACTTTCCGCTCCGACTTCGCCCTCGATTCTCATGGACCTGGTGTGGAAGATGGACCTGTGCGGGCGACGATCTCGGCCTGCTCGCGCTCCACGCTCCGCTCCCCAAAGTCGAGGCTGAAAGCCCGCACCTTGACCCCGGCATCTTTCAGCCAGAGCGCCACGGCCGACGAGTCTAGCCCGCCCGACAGATACAGGCCGACCTCGGTCTCGCCCACCAGGCGCCGGGTCACTGCCGCCTGGCAGATCGGACGGATGGCTCGGTGCGCGGCCTTCGGGTCTTCCAGCGCGGGGTCAATGTCCTCGCGCAGCGTGACGTAGCGAACCAGCGTCATCTGGCCCGCCCGCCAGGTGGCGACGGTGCCGGGCAGCAACCGCTTGACGCCGCGCACGGGCACGTCTTCGCCGGGCACGAAGGAGAAGGTCAAGTATTTGTGCAGGGCGACCGGGTCGACGTCGATGGGGAGGGTCGGAATCGTCAGGAGTTGTTTGAGTTCGCTGGCAAAGTACAGGATTCCGCCGTGTTCGACATAGTATAGCGAACGCACGCCGAAGGGATCGCGAATGAGGGTGAGGGTGTGCCGATCGGCGTCCCACCAGGCGCCCGCGAACGCCCCATCGAGGGTCTCGAGACCGGACTGCACCATGCCCATGAGCGCGGCGGCGGGCGACGGCACCGACGGCGCCAAGGTGCCCGCGCACGCCACGGCGTGGCAGCCCTCCCTGAAGATGCCGGGCGACTTGCCCGGGCGCCCCCCCCACCATCGATAGCCCAGGGCAGCCCCGTCCAGGAGGGCCGTCTCGCAGCGATCGCCCCGGTAGTCGATGGCCGCCAGCATGCCGTCCAGCACGCTGGGGTCGGCGGTTCCCACCCAGCCGCAGAGGCCGCTCACGTTCTCACCTGGGTGGCCAGCAGGTCGTCCAGGGTCTCTCGGCGAGTGGCCAGGATCTCCCGGCCCCGGTCCAGCACGACCTCGGCGGGCCGGGGACGATTGAGGAAGTGGCTGGAAGTGGCGTACCCATAGGCTCCGACGTCCTGCAGCGCCAGCAGGTCGCCCGGCATCAGTTCAGGCAGCGCCACGCCGCGGGCCAGGAAATCCCGCGAGTGCGTCGTGTTGCCGCACACGTCGGTCGGCACCGGGAGCGGTTCCCCTCGAGGCGACACCGCCCGCAGGCGATGCTGGGGATGATACACGCTGGGAACCGCGATGTTGCCCACCGTGCTGTCCACGCCGACGTAACGCCGACCGCCGCGGATCTTGGCAGAAACGACCGTCGTGAGCAACACACCCGATGCCGCCACCAGATATCGTCCGGGCTCGAGCCACAGGGCGATGCGGCGTCCCAGACGCAAGGACAGAGCGTCCATGCGGTCGCCGACAACCCTGCCGAGGGCCGAGAGATCGAGGGGTTGCTGGCCGTCGCGATAGGGCACCCCATAACCGCCTCCCAGGTCGACGTACTGGAGGTCGGGCACGGTCGCGGCGGCCGTCAGGAGGCGGTCCAGGCCGTCGACGAAGCGGCTGATGCGACGGGTGTTGGTGCCGGCATACATATGCAAGCCGGTCAAACGTCGCCCGGACTGTGCGGCGAGAGCCACCGCCTCGGGCAACTCGGCGGCGGTGATGCCGATGCGATTGGGGCGCTCGGGATCGTCGATGAGGAAACGGCAGCCGACCTCACCGGCGCCGGGCGGCAGACTGCGAAGCTGGTCCAGCGAGTCCAGGTTCATGCGGATGTCGTGGGCTTCGAGATAGGCCAGGTCGACCGCATTCAGGTTGGTGCCGCTATAGACGATGGCCGATGCCGGGACGCCGGCCGCGAGCGCGGCGTGGACGTCGCCCGGGGTGTTGGCG
>DASYBA010000882.1:0-3536 GCA_036501005.1 Candidatus Xenobia bacterium
CCCCCAGCCAGGGCATCGAGGTGGCGATGCCCGCTCGCACCTCGAGCGCGGGCGCCGAGGCGGCCCGGCTACCCCGCGCACCGGGCGCTGGCATCGGGGTCGACACCGCCCGCACATGGCGCCCAGGTCAGCCCGTGCCCCCGGCCGAGCCCAAGGAAGAGACGCCCCCCGCCGCGGGTCCCTCGCCGCTGCAGGAGTTCATGGAGGACGTGACCTGGAACCTCTTTCGCAAGAACCCGGCCATCGGCATGGGCCTGGTCTTTGCAGTAGCGGCCCTGGTGGTCCTGGCCTTGTGGTACTGGTCGCCGGGCCACCAGGCCGACCACGCGGCCGACGTCCTGACGGTGACGGCCGGTACCGTGGACGTCAAATCGGGCAGCGAAGGGTTCACCAACGCGAGCGCGGTGACAACCCCCGGGGCCACCGTCACGGCGACGACGCACGGCGTACCGACGGTGGTGAGCTTCGGCCATCACAGCCGGATCCGGCTGGAAGAGCATACGACCTTCGTGTTTCAGGAGTGGGCCAACAACCAGTTGAAGATCAAGCTGCTGGAAGGCCATGCGTGGGTCGAACCGGGCGACGGCGAGTCGGCCGAAGTGAGCGCCGCGGACGGCTTCGTCGATTGTCCGCCGGACAGCAGTGCGGAGTTTACGGTGGGCCCCGGGGCCAGCGGAGAGACGCATCAGCCGCAGGTGAAAGCCACCCAGGGTACCCTGCAGGTGCGCACCACCGGCGGGGCGTCATCGGCCCTCCCGGCGGGCTACAGCACCAGCCTGCCCGATGCCAGCCAGAGCAGCTCGAGCCCGTGTTCGAACTCGAGCCCCTGTGGGAGCGGCACGACCCATTTCTAACGTGACCGACGTGCAGACCCGGACGCCCTATCTTGACGCGCTGGAAGCCTATTCCCGCCAAGGCACGCTCAGCTTTCACGTGCCCGGGCACAAGCAGGGCAAGGGTCTTCCGGCGCGGTTTCGCGCCCTGGTCGGCGAGCAGGCGTTGAAACTGGAGATCACCCAGGTGCTGGGCCTGGACGACGTGCACCACCCTCGCAACGCGGTCAAGGAGGCCCAGGATCTGGCCGCCCTGGCGTACGGGGCCCGCCAGTCGTTCTTCCTGGTCAACGGCTCCTCCTCGGGAGTGCAGGCCATGATCCTCTCCACCTGTGCCCCAGAAGAGCCTGTGCTGGTGCCCCGCAACGCCCACAAGTCGGTCATCGGCGCCCTCCTCATGGTGGGGGCCCGTCCTGTCTACGTCTATCCGGAATACGATTACGAGTACAATATCGACCACACCCCCACGCTGGCATCCTACGAGCAGGCCTTGGAGGCCCACCCCGACGTCCGTACGGTGCTGCTGAGCAGTCCCACCTACTATGGCTCGACCGGAGACGTCCACGGCATCGTCCAGCGCATGCACCAGTTGGGACGGGTCGTCCTGGTCGACGAGGCCTGGGGCCCCCACCTGCGCTTTCACGAAGACCTGCCCATGTCGGCCCTGCAAGCGGGCGCCGACATGGTGGTCAACAGCACGCACAAGCTGGCCGGGGCCATGTCGCAAGGCTCCATGCTCCACGTCCTGGGGCCCGCCATTGACGTCGATCGGGTGCAGTCGGTGGTCCGACTCTTTCTCAGCACCAGTCCTTCCTGCCTCATCCTGGCGTCGCTGGATGCCGCCCGCATGCAGCTTGCCACCGAGGGCCGCGAGCTGCTGGGGCGCACGCTGGCGCTGGCCGACCACTGCCGGGCGGAAATCAACCGGATGCAGGGGTTGTCGTGCTTTGGCGCCGAGCTGATCGGGCGGCCGGGCGTCCAGGGCTACGATCGCACCCGCATCTGCGTGCAGGTCAAAGGGCTGGACATGAGCGGCTACGAGGCGGAGGAATGGCTGAGAGACCATGCCCACGTCCAGGCCGAGATGTCCGACCTGTTCAACGTCGTCTTTCTGCTGACCATCGGCGATCGGCCGCAGGACATCGAGACACTCCTGGATGCGCTGCGGGCGCTGTCGCAAGCGGCCCGCGAGGGGCCTCCCCGCACCCCCCCGCCGTGGTTCACCGGTCGCTTCGAGCTGCCGGACTGGCCCCCCATCCGCATGACGCCTCGGGAGGCGTTCTTCTCTCCGTCCCGCCGGGTGCCGTTGCGGGCGTCGGCCGGTTTCATCTCGGCCGAGATCATCACGCCGTACCCCCCCGGTATCCCGTTGTTGGTGCCCGGGGAAGAGATCACCCCCGACATCATCCGCTACATCGAGATCGAGCTCGACGCCGGCATCAAGGTGCACGGCCTCATCGACGAAGATGAGCGCGAAGTTCGGGTCTTGGACTTCCAGGAATATTGATTCCGTGGTCGGCGACTGGTAGACTGGTCTAGGAGGTCGTGCCTGCCATGCATGCGATGAATCCGGTGGTGTGGAAGGAGCGCCTGCACAAGGGCTCCGCGGTTCAGCTCAGCGCCCTCACGGTCGTTAACGGCCTGGCGGCTGGCGGCCTCATCCTGTTCATGCGGGATCGCATGCTGGAGGGGGGCGACGGCCTGATGCCGGCCTGGGTCTGGTTCAGCCTGGCGGCCCTCCTGGTAGGAACGGCCAGCTTCAGCTATGCTCGCCTGCGACGGGAGCGCTCGTGCGGCACCCTCGAGCTCATGCGATCCACCCCGCTCGTCCCCCACCCAGTGCTGACCGCCCACATCCAGATGAGCCTGTCCTGGCTGGGCCGGGCGGTTCCGCTGTGGGCGCTGTGGGTGCTGTGGATCGCCTCCGGGGGCGGCATGGCATGGCTGCGGGTCGGCATTCTGGTGCCCATCGCCGTGCTGGTCGGAGTGGCGGGCACCTTGCTCGGCATGCGCCTGGCCCTCGCCCCCCTCGGCGGTGGCTGGACCGCGCTGGGCGGTGGGCTGGCCCTCACTACCGTCATCGGCATGCCTATCTTGATCGATTGGACGACCAGCTACATCCAGGGTGCCCCCGGGCCAGGCGGTTGGAACGGCATCGGCGACGGGTTGATCCTGGCCGTGCTGTGCGCCAGCGCGGCGTGGCTGTGGAGTGCTGCCCAGCGGGCGCTGTCCGGCTTCGAGCTGACCGCCACGCGCACGCCCGCCGGCCAGGTCGGGCCGCTGTGGGCGCTGTTCGACCGGGGCCTGCTGGCGGTGGCTTCGCGCTTTCGCTTGCAGCAGAACCCGTTCTTCATGCGGGAGCGGGCGCGAGGTCTGCGCCGCCTCTCCCGAGGTCCGGCGCTGGTGCTGACCGCGGTCGTCCCGACGCTGCTCCCCCTTCTCCTGGTCCAACTGTTCGATCTGACCCTGCCGGCGGCTCTCGCCTGGTCGGCCATCCCGCTGGTCTTCGTGTGGTGGATGGCCGGCGCCGAAATGACCCGCAACTGCATGACGAACGAGCTAGACGGCCGCACCATCGATTCCATGCGAGTCAGCCCGTTGGCCATCGAGACGGTGCTGACCGGGATGGTCCTGGGTCGGCTCTATCCCTTCGTCATCGCCTGGCTGGTCAGTCTGCCCGTGTGGGCGTTCTATGCCGGTCAG
>DASYBA010000883.1:0-7712 GCA_036501005.1 Candidatus Xenobia bacterium
TGACGATCGCGTCGGCGTGCTGCTCGGCCTCCTCGGGAAGCAGGGTGGCGTGGGGGCCGCCGATGACGACGGGAATGTTGCGACTCCGAAACTCCTCAGCCAATCGATAGGCGTGCGGAGCCGCCGGCGTGTTGGCCGTAATGCCCACCAGGTCGAAAGGCCGATCGAACGGCACCCGCTGCACGATTTCGTCGGTGTGGGTCACGTGCCAGTGCGACGGCGTGTAGGCGGCCAGGAGGGGCATGGTGAGCTGGGGAAAGCGAATGAGACGGCGGTGCCGCACGAAGCGGGATTCCTCAGACTCGGCGGTGATGAGGTGCACCTGGTAGTGCCGATCCATACCCCCCGGGTTCCGTAACCACGGAGCCCGCTCCCGTAGCCGCTCGTCTCCTCCCGCGTCGCCGCTGGGTCACTTCTGGGTGGCTGGTTGGCTTTGAAGATCGCCCATGACCATGCGCACCATGTCGTCGCCCGTGGTGATATGCGATAGGATGCCCGAGTGAGCGATCTCCCGGAAGTGCTGGACGGCGATGGGGCCCATCGTCACCACCTGCTCGACCATCTCCAGTTTGCCCCGGGGCGCCTTCGCGGCCGTCCGATGCAGCCAGTCGGGATCCTTGGCCAGCCGCCGGTTCAGCTCATCCCGGTTGTGCTGGAGCGTGGTCACGAGGTCCTGGCACAAGTCTGCGTTCCAGCCCGTGATGCTGCCTTCCCCGGCCTCGTTCACCCAGTCGTGCAATTGTCGGTTCGACAGGCCTCCCACCACTTTCACGGCGTGATCCAGATCGGCTGCCGGCAGTTGATGCATAAGCTCCCGGCTGCCGTACGGATGCCCGAGCAGGGTATTGCCTTTGCCCATGCTCCATCCCAGGTCGGCATACACCACCTCGCCCTGGTCGAACATCCCGCCGTCGGCCTTGATGATGCTGTTGTTGTCTTCATGGAAGGTCGCATCCCAGTTGCCCATCAAGAGGGACGTGAGCACCAGGCCGATGGCCGCCGTCCGGGGGCGAGCCAGGGGCGGCGCATCCACTTCCGCCAGCGATCCCATGTGCAAGACGGCCGGACTGGCCGTGGCAAAATGGAGGTCGCCGTGCTGGTCGACAAAGGCCACTTCGCGAGCCGGGACCACCGGCGCCTCACCCGCCAGCTTCTGCAGGGCCGTGGCCGCAAATCGCCGGCCCACGATGTCGTTGACGTTCTGCAGGTCGCCCGCCCCCGGCACGAGCTTCTTCTGCACCCAATCGGCCGCCGGCTTGATAGCCTGGTTGATCCCCTGGGGCGCCCCCGGGACGAAGTTGGTAATGCTCACGTTGTCCTTGACGTAGTACACCTGCCCGTCGGCGTCCCGACCCTTCCAGATTTCGTGCGTGCCGGAGGTCTCGAGAGGCGTCAGGGCATTCTCCCCGTGCTCACCCTCCAGCAAGGTCGCCTTGATGCCCAGCCGATCGAGGCGTGATTGCGTCACCGTCTGGTGCGTCTTTGTCGATACTTGAATCATGCCCTCATGATAGCGCCAGACCAGGTAACGAATCGCTTCCTGGTTGTAACCGGATCGTTGCCGGGGGGCGAGGATCCCGTTAAGTCACGGCAACAATTCGCGCAGGCGCCACATGAGGCGGTCCAGCGCCAGGCCCATGCCCTCCTGGCGGGTGTTGGTCAGCGCCGCCCAGCACCAGCCCGACGACGTCCTGACCATGAGCGTCGTGGTGCCCGGCAGACTGCCGTTGTGCCACCAGTTGTGGGCGTCGTTGACCTCCCACCCCTTGGCGTAGTGCGGGTTCGCAGTCGTGCCCGTGACCATCGTTTGTATCGTATCGTGCCGCAAGATGTCGGCCACGCTGGGAAAGTCGTCGACCCGCAAGAGAAAGGCCACCAGGTCGGAGGCCGTCGCGATCCAGCCCCCATGGGAGTCCATGCGGCGCACGTTCATCGCGTACGGCTCTCCCCCGTAGTACACGACTTCCTGAGGGCGCCGACGGTTGTCGCCGATCTCCATCGAGTGAATGCCGCATGGTACCAGCACCAGGTCCCGCACCGCCTGCTCATAAGGCTTGCCGGTCAGCTTCTCCACCACCCGGCCCAGAATACAGTATCCGAAGTTCGAATAAGCATAGTGCGTTCCAGGTGGATTCGACAGAGGCTGGTTGGCCAAGGTCCATGCGATGAGCTGACGCTGATCCATCTCGCGGTGGTGGAACATGGGGTCCGTTCCATCGTTGGGCCAGCCTCCCCCAGTGTGGGTCAGCAGATGCTCCACGCTGAGGTCGGTAAGCCACGGCCCTGACGGCTGTCCGAAGTCATCCCCGAGAATCGAGCCCGGACCGAATACCCGGTCCGACAGGCGCAAGCGCCCCGCTTCCATCAATCGCATCAGGGTGGCCGAGGTGAACGGCTTGGTCACGCTGGCGATGCGGAAGCGGTTCGAAGGGTTGACTGGCTCGCGCCGGGACGTATCGGCGAAACCAAAGCCGTGTTGATACACCATCCGACCCTGCCGGGCAAACGCGACCGACAGGCCCGGCACCTGGTACTGGGCCATGAACTGCGTGACCTCTGAAGCCAGGCCGCCCCAGTCCTGCCCCCACGCCACCCCGGAGAGCGCCAGGCAGCCGAGAAACGCCCGTCGCCTCACCCGGCCGCGTGCAGGGCGAGTCGACACGCCCGCAGGTCGTTCTGCAAGTCGCTCCGTCCATGGTGATCGATCAGCCGGCTGAAGATGCGCGAGGCTGTATCGAAATCCTGCCGGGCCTCGTCCTTCTTCCCCTCCCGGTGTCGCAACACGCCCCGGTTGTAAATGCAGACCGCCTGGCCTTCCGTATCGATGGGCGCCTTCGGATCCGCACTCAACTGCTTGAAAACCGTGACGGCTGCGTTGAACCGGGTCAGAGCCTCCGGCCCTCGTCCCAGGTCGGACAGGACCTGGCCCAGATTGCTGAGGGTCAGCGCCAGCTTCTCTCGCACCTCGACGCCTTGACCCGACAAGACCTCCAGAGCGTGGGCAGCATTCTGGAAGTCCTGCAGCGCCTGCTCCCGCTTGCCCTGCACGTGGGCCGCCACCCCCCGGTTGTAGTACGACACCGCCAGATCGACGTGGATATGGCCGGGGGCCTTCTGCTTAACCAGTTGGGTGCGGATTTCGATGGCCCGGCTCAACTCCCGCTGGGCGGCTTCTCCCTCCCCCTGCTCGAGCAGCGCCACCGCCCAGTTGTTGTGCACCCGGGCCCGTTCATGCACGACCTCCGGCGGGGGCGGCCCCCCCTGCACGGCCTTGAGCGCGCGGTCGTAGGCGACCAGGGCGGTCTGACAGGCCTCTCGCATGTCTTCCGGTTGGCCCAGTCGATGCAAAAGCAGCGCCTTGGTGGCGGCGAGCCGGGCTCGAGCCAGAGGGCCGTCCGACACCAGCCCCTGCAGCCTCTCCAGGTCGCCCAACGCCGCCTGCCAACGGCCCAGCTCCTGGCGCAACCGCAGCCGGTGCTCGAGAGCCTGGGCCAGTTCTGCCTGCAGGTCGCGGCGCTCGGCGTGCTCCAGGATCTGGACGGCCGTGGTCAGGGCCTGCTCGGCATTGTCGTGCTCCTGGCGACGTCTCGCCTGGGACGCCAGCTCCAGCCACACCTCGGCCAGCCGGTGCGGGTGTTCGGATGGCGCTTCCCGCAGCGTCTCCACGGCCTCGTCCCACCACGCGGCGCTCTCGTCCGTCCGCAGCTCACCTTTCTCGTGGTCGGCCAGCCAACAGCAGGCTCGCGCCAAGCGCATGCGCAGATCGCTGTCGGGACCATCCCCTAGCGACTCCTCATACAACTGGACGGCCTGCAGCATCTGGGCCAGGGCCGAGTCGTGCTCGCCCTGGCTGAAGCGAAGCCGCGCCGTCTGGTCCAGCACCTGGGCCATCCACGGCGTGCCTTGGGCGACGACGCGGCCGGCCGTCTCGCAATCGCGCAAGGCCAGTTCCGGCTCGCCCTGTTCCAGGCGCACGCCGGCTCTTTGCAACAGCACCAGGGCGAGGTCGCCCGGATGGAGCCCATCGAAGCGAACCAGTCGCTCGAGCACGTCAACTGCCCGCCCGAACTCTTCCTGGGCCAGCTCCAGCTCGGCGCGCCGCTGGTGCAATTCAGCCCGCAGCCGGTGACACCCGGCCAGGTGCAGGTGCAGCCCCGGCAGCGAAGGCCCTTGCCGCAAGGCCGCGGCCAATTGCAAGGATCGACTCGCCTCGCCCTGCGCGGCTGCCAGGTTGCCGCTTTCGAGCAGCAGTCGGGCCCGCCCCAGGTGGGCCAGCGATTGACGAAGCCGCAGTCTCGCCTCCTCGGCGGGCCCGGCCAGGGCGTCGGCCGCCCGTCCGTACAGACTCAGGCTGCGGGCCAGATCGTCGAGGGCGGCCTCACGACCTGCTTGCAACAACACCGCCGCACTCCGGTGGCACAGCACGTCACCGAGCGCTTGCGCCACGTCTGGATTGCCGGGTTGCTGCACCCAGAGCTGCTCGTACTGGTTGGTGGCCTCGGCCCACGCTTCCAACGCCTGGGCCCGGCGACCCTCCGCGAACCAGATCTGGGCCACCATGTCGAGGGCGTAGGCTAGCTCCGACCACGCCGCGGTCTGGCTCTCCTGCGACGAGGGGCGACGGTACAGGTCGATGGCGAGCCGCGCTTTCTCCAGGGCCCCGTGGGGGTCGCGGGACAGCCAGGCCCACTGAGCCTGGTGCAGGAGGGTGCGGGCGAGACCCAGCACGCGGCGGGAATCGGGATGCTCCCGCGGGTGCGGCACCAGCTCTTCCCACAGCCGGGAGGCCTCGTCCAGGTTGGCGCCCACCGCCCGCAGTTCGCCCGTGGCCAGGCCCAGGGCAGCCCGGTCGGCGTAGGCCAGGGCCCGCTCCACCAGCAGGTCCTCGTCGTCGCCTGCCACCGCGATGGCGCTGTCGAAGTCTTCGGCGGCCTCGGCATCGCCTACCACGGCCCGGGTCAGGCCCCGCTCCCGCAACGCCCGGGCCCGCACCGTCTCGATGGGCCCCAGTTCCAGGGCCCGCTCGAGGTCCATCAAGCCGTGGGCAAAGCGTCTCTGATGGCGCCAGATGCCGGCCCGGGCGACGAACGCCTCGGCCAACAGGGCCCCGAACTCGTCTCCGCCCTGATAGCAGAGAGCAATGACCCGGTCGGCATCCTGGTGGGCCCGAGGCCACTCGCCCAGGTCGCAGAATGCGTCGCGGCGGATAGCCAGAACCCGCACCAGGCCTTCTCGAACATGCGCCTGTTGATCCCGCTCGAGAGCCTCGTGAAACCCTTCCACGGCGGAGGTGGCGTCTTCCAGGGCCCACGACGTCTCACCCAGCCGGCGGGCGGTGCGGGCACTGATGGCCAGCGCCTGCGACCGCAAGAGCCGCCCCCGCTCGCGCTCCTCGGCCGGGGCCATGTGATCCAGCAGACGCACCGCCTCCCGCTCATGCACCAGGCAGCGAAAGCTGGAGCGGCCGCTCCCCAGCAGGCTCCCCACGGCGTGATGGGCCAGGGCCAGATCCAGCACCCGGTCGGTCATGCCGTCGACGTGCACCATGTGTTCGAGCACGTCTACCAGGGAGACCAGATCCTCGGTATTCTGGCCGCCCAGGGCCAGGTCGGTGCGAGCCTGGCAGCGACCCGACAAAGCCCGCGCCAGGAGCGCCCGGACCTGGGGAATCATGGGCTGGATGGTCTTCAACAGGTCGATCGCCTCGCCGTAGGCCGTCAGCGCCTGCAGGCTCTCTTCCAACGTGCCATGCAAGTCGGCGACGTGCAGCCAGGACTCGGCCAGCACCAAAGGCGATGACCCCTTTTCGGGCAGCTTGCCCCACGCCTCCAACGACGCTCGCAGCCGGGCCACGGCGTCGACCGTCTTGCTGCCCTCCAGCAAGGTACCCCAGTGGCCGGCGCTGCGCGCCCGGCAGCGCCACCAGGCGGCGTTCCGAGCCGACTCCGGCACGGTTCCCAGCCACCGGTCGGCGGCCTCGCAATCCTCCAGGGCGTCGGCCTCCTTGCCGAGCTCGGCCAGGAGCTCGGCTCGCTGGCTGAGGGCTTCCGCCAACGGCAGCGCCAGGTCGGGGGCCTCCTCGGCTCGGGTGACGAGGCAGCCGATGGCCAGCGTGTATTCTTGCAGGGCAACCGCCCGCTCGCCGATGCTGGCGTACAGTTCCCCTCGCAGGCACTGCAGCCGGGCCACTCTCGGCTCGGCATCGCTTTTGGCGTCGTCGTCCTTGAGCTTGCGAATGCCCACCCAGGCGTCTTGCATGGCCGCTACCGCGGTGGCCGGGTAGCCGTTCGTCCCGAGCTGGTGAACCCACTCGAAGAGCGCGGTCTCCTGCTCCAGGAGGCCGGCCAGCACGTCCATGTCCTGGCTCTCGAGCGCCCAGCCCCACATGTGTTCGAAAAGCCATGGCTCGGGCGGCAGGACCCGGACCTGCTCGACCAGCAGTCGGGCCACCCCGGGCAGTTGGGCCTCGTACTGCTGCACCAGATAGCGCCGCAGGGAAGCGTGCAAAAGCTGGATGCGGCCGCGGGAGCCGCGGCGCAGCAGCAGTCCGGCGCGGGCGACCAGATCCGGGGTGTCGGGACGATAGCCGTCCCACTGCCACACGACCTCCAACGGCATGCCGTCGGACGTCTGCGCCAAGGCCAGCAGCAAAGGCAGCAAGCGGGTCTCGAAGGCCCGTTTGCCCAGCCGATCGGCCAACTGGCGGAGCACGGCCTGGTAGAAGTCAACGGCATTGAGCAATTGCCGGTTGGAGTCAAAAAGGTTGGCCGCAAAGGCCCGGTTGAAGAGGCGCAGCCACAGGATGCGGTACTCGGCCTTCTTCATCAGCTCGGAGGCCGGCAGGTCTTCGTGCAGACTGTGCTGTTGGATCCAGTCGTTGAGCACGTCGAGGTTGGCCGTCGAATTCTTTTCCAGCTCCAGGCAGCGGGCCCCCGCGTGGCGGAGCGCCTCCAATCGGGTGGCGTCAGCCACCGGTTGACGCTCCGGAAAACATGAGATGAGCACGATCGCCCCGGCCGGCAGCTCGTCGGGCAGAAACTCGGCGAGACCGGTGCCGACCCCCTCCCCTTCTGGCACGTCCGCCAGTTCCAGGGCCAGGACCAGCGGCCCGTTCAACGCCAAAAGCGCGTTCAGCCAGGCGGTGAACCGGGCCGTCGGCTTTTCCAAGGCCGCCAGCTCAGCCCGCAAGAGCTCGGCCGGAGGCAGGACCCCCCGCAGCGACGCCCGCTGCCGCAAGGCTTCGTCGACTCGAGCCAGCCACAGCCGACCATCGGGCACGTCGTGCACCCGCAAGCCTACCTTGAGGAGCAAGGGCCCGCTCTGCTCGAGAAAACTCAGCAGGTAGGAGCGCCCCAGGCCACTGTCTCCCACCAGGAACAGGTAGCCGGAGGGGGCCTCGTCGACCAGCGCGGTCAGTCTGGACAGAGGCGTGGTCGGCTTGATCTTCTTGTCGTCGTCGGGAAAGGCGGGGTGCAGGCCGCTCCAGGCGGGCGTCACGGCGGGCTCGGAGCCGACTTTGATGCGGGCCGGCAGGGCAGATCCGCTCCATCGGAGGCGACCGGTGGCCAGGCTCCGCCAACGCGGCTGGCCGTGCCAGAGCCCGGCCAGACTGCACAGCTCTCCGCCCTCTACGACATAGAACGGAAAGAGGTCCACTTTGTCTGCCCCTTTGCTGAGCGTGGTGCCCTCCAACTTCCAGTCGCGAAAGAACA
>DASYBA010000884.1:0-7273 GCA_036501005.1 Candidatus Xenobia bacterium
CGACGGGCAGGAAGCCGTCGTACTCGATCATGGTGTCTTCCAGGTTCTTGCCCTCGACATAGTCCATGACCAGATACTGCCTGCCCTCCTCTTCAAAGAAGTCCTGCACCCGCACCAGGTTGGGGTGGTCCAACCCGGCCAGGATCTGGGCTTCCTTGAGAAACTGGGCGACAGCCTGGTTGCGCTTCTCCGTATCGGCGATGTCGATGGTCATCTCCTTGATGGCCATGCTGCGGTTGCCCAGCGCCAGGTGGCGGGCCAGGTAGACAGCGCCCATGCCGCCTTGCCCGAGGACACGCTCGATGAGGAATCGTTGCTGCAGAATGTGACCGGCCGTGAGCATGCCGCTCCCTGTTCTCTGCCCTCCAGCAAGCGCCTCCCGAGTGGCCGAAGGATGAGAAAGGAGCACCGGCCAGTCCCACGAAGGGCCGCCCATGAGCTTTACGACGGTGGGAGTATGCGGGGCCGGGACCATGGGGCACGGCATCGCGCAGGTGGCCGCTGCCGCCCGTATGCAGGTGGTGCTGTTCGACGTATCGGCTGACCTGGTCGCCGCCGGGCACCAGCGCATTGTCGACAATCTGGACAAGGGCCTGGCCCGGGGCAAGGTGACGGCCGATGAGCGAGAGCGGACCCTGGCCCACCTGCGCACTAGCACCGACCGGTCGGAGGTGGCTTCAGCCGATCTCGTGGTGGAGGCGGTGCCCGAAAAGCTGGACCTGAAGCAGGCCCTGTTCGCCGACCTGGCCCGACTGGCTCGTCCCCAGACCGTGTTTGCGACCAATACCTCGTCGCTTTCGATAGCCCGTATCGCTTCTGCCCTGCCCGATCCGGCCGCCTGCATAGGCACCCACTTCTTCAATCCGGTACACCTCATGGCGCTCCTCGAGATCGTCTACCACAAGGCCAATCCACCCGAGTTGATCGACCGCATCGAGGCGTTCGGCCAACGTATCGGAAAAGAGTGCATCCGGGTGCAGGACACCCCTGGCTTCGCGACCAGCCGGCTCGGTGTCGCGCTGGGCATGGAGGCGATTCGCATGGTCGAGCAGGGGGTCGCCAGCCCGGCCGACATCGACAAGGCCATGGTGCTCGGTTACCGCCATCCGGTGGGTCCGCTTCGACTGAGCGACATGGTGGGCCTGGACGTGCGCATGGCGATCGGAGAGTACCTGGCGCGGGAGCTGGGCAACCCTGCCTTCGCCCCCCCCGCGCTGATGCGGCAGATGGTGTCGGAAGGCCGCCTGGGCCAGAAAACCGGCCGCGGCTTCTACGACTGGCCATAGAGACGGGCTGACCCCTCCCCGAATGGCGGGTTCCAGGCGGCCAGGGCTTGATGCATGATGGTTGGCGGTAGAGAAGCCGCGCCGGCCTTCTCGACCCAGTTTTGGAAAGTGGGGCCCGCCAGTACCGCGGCTGCGGGAATCGCTGAAGGATGGCAAACCCATGGAAACTCTGACAGTCTTGGATGGTCTCTCGGACGCCATCGCCAACGTTGTCGAACAGGTGGAACCCGCCGTCGTCAACATCAAGTCCGCGACGCCCCGCCGCCGGGCAGGGTTTGTTGAAGGGGGGGGCTCCGGCGTCATCTTCGCCCCCGACGGCTTCGTGCTCACCAACGCCCACGTGGTGGAGGGGGCGCTGGCCCTCAAGGTCATGCTGCCGGATGGGCGGTCGTACCTGGCCAGTGTGGTGGGGTCGGACGTGGCGACCGATATCGCCGTGCTCCGCATTCACGGAGACGGCCTCCCGCACGCCCGCTTCGGCGATTCGAACAAGCTGCGGGTGGGCCAGTTCGTGATGGCCATCGGCAATCCACTAGGCTTCCAGCGCACCGTCACAGCGGGCATCATCAGCGCGCTGGGCCGCAACCTCCGCTCCGAAAACGGCCGCTTGATGGACGGGATCGTGCAGACCGATGCGGCCCTCAACCCAGGCAACTCGGGGGGGCCCCTGGTCGATACGCAGGGTCGGGTCATCGGCATCAACACGGCCGTCATCGCCGTGGCGCAAGGCATCTGCTTCGCCATCCCGTGCAACACGGCCATCTGGGTGGCGGGTGAGTTGATGCGGAGGGGCAAGGTGGTGCGAGGGTTTCTAGGCTTCGGGGGCACGACGGTGGACATCCCCACCCGAGTGGTCCGACACCTGGAACTGTCGGGAGACCGAGGGGTGCTCATCGAGTCCGTCGTGGAGGACAGCCCCATCGACAAGGCGGGCGCATTGCCGGGCGATATCATGGTGTCGCTGGACGAAAAGACGGTGCGCAGCGTGGACGACCTGCACCGGGTGCTCGATGAGCGCTCGGTGGGCCGGGAGATGCTGGTCGTTCTCCTGCGGGACAACAGCCTGGTCCGGCGGCAGGTCCGCCCCGTCGAAGGCCAGACATGAAAAAGACCGGCGGGTCACCCCGCCGGTCTTCCATACTGATGGCCGTCGGGCCCCCGCAGGGACCCGCAGCTCGTATGTCTAGTGGTGGTTGGCGGAAATCCAAAGATAGTTGGTACTGGTCGGGAGGTTGGGAATGACAGTGGCCGTCTGAGCGGCGCTGCCTTGTGTGGTGGGCGGGTTCAGGACCTCGAACAGTTGGCCGGCGGTGTCGCCTCCGAACAGGAAGAACAACGCGTCGGGCGTGGTACCGTTGACGTCTGCCGCAATGTGCATGGGGAAAGTTCCCCCCACGGTGTTGGTCAAGGTGAAGGTCGGCGTGGCCAGGAAGCCCCCGCCGACGATCTGGCTTTCCACCTGCGTGGCGGACAGGATGTAGACGGCATACTGGTTGCCGTTGTTGATGGTCAGGGCGTAGAAGACGTGGTTGACGGGGTCATAGTCGATCGCCTGCGGGGCGATGGTGCCGACCCCCTGCACGCTGGTGCCGCTGGTGAAGGTGGCGACGGCCGTTCCACCCGAGGTGGTCTGAGGGTTGGCGTAGGCCCTCAGGTTCCCGCTGGCATCCAGCACGAAAGCCACTGGTTCCGCGCCCAAGGGCGAAGGGAAGGTCGGATCGAACCGGATCTGCGACCCATGGGTCGTGACCGACGAGTCGACAAACGTGTTGATGGCCGCTCCAGTCGCGTTGTAGGTATCGATCTCGAGAGCGTGAGGCGCGCTGTTCTGGAATCCAGTGGACATGAAGTGGGCTGAACCTGCACTGGTGACCAGGATGGTGTCGTCCGCGATGCCGCCACCCGTCAAGGTGACCCCGGTGATGGCCGGGTTGGTCCCGTCGTCGGCCGCAGCCATGTCGCCAAACGGACTGTTGCCGCCCAGTTCGAAGACGGCTTCATCCAGGCTCCCGTTGGTCTCTACCTCGAAGATCCCGCCATTGAAGAGAGCGTTGCTGAAGGTGGTCAGGGTCGGGTTGGCGGTCTCCGCATTGTCGAGCCGGATGGCAACGGGCGTTCCCGTTGTGGTGCTGCCGACGGCAAACAGGTGGCCGTTGGCACTCGGCGTAGGCGTTGGGGTTGCCGTAGGCGTTGGGGTCGCCGTCGGAGTGGGGGTAGCGGTGGGCGTCGGAGTTGCCGTCGGCGTGGGGGTTGCGGTAGGCGTCGGAGTGGCCGTAGGCGTTGGAGTCGCCGTTGGCGTTGGCGTCGCCGTAGGCGTTGGGGTGGGTGTGGCGGCGGGATTCACCCCCAGGGTTACGCCCGTACTCTGGCCCGGTGCGAGCTCTATCTGTCCAGTGCTGGTCTGAGTGACCACCACGACGTTGCCCCCGACGGTGGCCTCTACGGTCACCCGGATTTCCACCGGCGTATTGGCGGGAATGGTGATGGCAATGGGCGAGAAGGTCGTCGGCTGGTTGTTGGCCAGATCCTGAAGATCCTGCGCGCTCAGCGGTTTGGTGACGGTGAACCCGGACAGCGGTATCGTCGAGCCCACCGGGATCACGTCGAAAACCATGGTGGGGTTTTCGTTCGCGAGACTGTTGAAGTCGATGCCTTGGGCAGCATCCACACGCGCTTGCACCACGCTTCCGGTGACCGCCATCTCGACCACCGCGGTCTGCGGCTCAATGGGCCCCGTGACAAAATTCGGATTATTGCTGGTGTTGCCGCATCCGCTCAACCAAGGTACGAACAGCAGCAGGATGGACAGCAAGATAAACTTTCGAATCACCGATGACTCCCTTCGACCTAGTGTTGTGAAAGTTCCTCAGATTATGCCGGTATTGAAGTAGTTTCCTTTGTTTTGTTTGTTAAATTCCTAATGCCGTTTGCTATACCATGGTAACAGCAAACGGCACCGTAGCGCCGCGAGCAGCGAACAGCCTGGTGGGCAGTAGCCGTGTCGACCCCGCCTCGTCGAGGGTACCTTTACAGGCTCCGGCCAGCCGGCGTGGAACCACCTCCTTCACACAGGCTGTTGGAGGAGAGCATGCCAAAGTGGATTCCAGCGGGGCTGACCGCCGTACTGCTGACCTTCGTATGGCCTGGGCTCGGCCAGTTGTACAACCGGCAATGGCTCAAGGCCGCCATCCTGGGGGGGACGTTCACGCTCACCTTCCTGGTTTGTGGGGGCAGGATCATGCAGGTCTTTAACGTCATGATGGATGGCCTGATGACGACCCCGGATCCTACCGTGCTGCAGGATCAGGTGGTGGGCGCGATGACGAATGTCGGACCGTCGCTGCTGCTCTTGCTGGGCATCCTGGTGGCCACCCTGATTGACGCTTTCCGCGACTCCCGCAAGCGTGCTCAGGAGACAAGGAGCGCGTAGTTCTTGCACCGAGTCCTGCTCTTCCCCGGAACGCCCTACACCATCTATACCTACGGTGCCATCCTCAGCCTGGGTATCGTGCTGTCCACCCTGGTGTTTCTGCCGCGGGCGCGGCGCATCGGGCTCGATGAGGATCAGTCCACCGAGCTGATTGGATGGTTCATCGTCGCCATCGTGGCCGGCGCCCGCCTCATGCACGTCATGCTGGAGTGGCCCGAGTACCTCCACCACCCCTTGCAGATCTTCAACCTGCGGGAGGGAGGGCTGGCCCTCTATGGCGGCATCGCGGGGGGGACTATCACGCTCCTCGCCTGGTCCCGCCGGCGGGGCATCAAATTGGTGGATCTGCTGGATGCCGCCGCGCCGTCGTGCATCCTGGCCCAGGGCATCGGCCGCATCGGCTGCTTCTTCAACGGCTGCTGCGCGGGCAAGTTCTGTCCGCCGCCGTGGGGTCTCTGGTTCCGCGACGCCGAGCCAGACGTGGCGCGCATTCCCCGCTATCCGACGCAGCTTTACGAATTGGGCGCCGACCTGGTCATCTTTGGGTTCCTGTTGTGGTACACTCGCCGCCGGCACTACCGCGGGGAGGTCTTCGGCTGGTACCTGACCCTGTACGCCATGGTCCGCTTCGTGCTCGAGTTCTGGCGGGATGAGCCGGTGGTGCTGATGGGGCTGACGTTCGCCCAGTGGTGCGGCGTGGTGTTCAGCCTGCTGGGCCTGGCCGGGCTGGCGGTCCTGCGCCGCCATGGGACGACCACCGAGGGGCTGTCGGCGTCACCGCCCATCGATGGCCCGCCCGCGCTGGTTGCTGAGAACTCTTAACACTGTTCACATCCTGTTAACCCGCTCGACCGAGGCAGCTTCTATAATCGAGCCTGTTCCCAAGTGAGATGAGAGGTGAGCGGTGAACGTCCAGGACCTGACACGCGCCCGCTTTGCGTCGTCCTCCCCGCGCCCAGCCGCTCAGCAGCCGGCGGAACCGATGGACGTCTACGCCGCGCCTCATCGGACCGCACCCGCGCCTCCACCCCCACCGCTCACCCCCGATCAGCGCAAGGCCAGCACCGAGGTGGCGCCCCCTGAGTTTCCTCACCAGAATTTCACCACCCAGTCGGATGGCAAGACCCATGCGGTGACCTTCACCTACGACGCCGACGGCCGCACCAACATCTCTAACCTCACGCTGGTCGGCTCCTGGGACAATCACAGCGGGCACTACACCACCGACTGGGGCAATTCCAGCGTGCCGATGACCCGGGGCAAGAACGGCGTGTGGCACGCCACTGTCCAGGTCGTCGACGACGCGCCACACGACTGGCAATGGGGCGTCAAGGCCGACGCCCCGACTGGCCAGCAGCAGTGGGCCGTTTTCGAAGAAGGCAACCTCCAGTTCCAGCCCCAGGGTCCGGCGCCGTTCTATGCGCCTACCCAGATGAATCGGATGGGCATCACCCACTCCGGGGAGGATATCGGATTCAAATACTGGGCGCCGGACGCGCAGAACGTGTCGGTCCGAGTGTGGGGCCAGGATTCGAAAGACCAGCAAGAGCTTCCCATGACGCGGGATGCGCAGACGGGAACGTGGGCGCTGGACGTGCCCGGCGGCTGGCAGGCCTTGAAGGGCAAGGTCTACGCTTATGACGTGACGACGTCGGAAGGCACGCACGTGATGCGCACCGATCCCTACGGCCGAGAACTGCAGGGGCAGCAGCGTGGGATCGCCCAGGTGTACCTGGCCTCGCGCACCGGGCAGGAAGTCACGCCCTACTACGTCGACCCGCAGCAACAGAGCCAGGGGAAACCCTCCTGGAACGAGCTCATTCGTTTCGAGGTGCAGGGCCATTCGAATGCCTCTGACGTGGTGCTGACGCTGTCCGACGACTCGGGCCACGTCTTGACCCAGGATGAGTTGAAGAAGCGGCTGGGCGGTTTCGATGACTCGCTGGTGTCGAACTACCACCAGGGCAAGTTCAACGACTTCTACGACCAGCATATCGACGATAAAGGCGGTATCCACCTGGTCAAGCAGGGCGGCGCGTGGGGCGCGCTCGTCAACAATCCGCAGGCGTTGGCCGGGCTGCACTATCACTTTGACATTCCGGGGCAGGACGCCGCCGCGGTGAACGACCCGTGGAGCAACGTCGTCAGCCCCAACTACGGTTGGAACCGCTACAACGTCGTCGACGACTTCCACTTCGACTGGAAGAACGACAATGCCCCTCGCATGGCCACCGCACCGGACAAAATGGTGATCTACCAGTTGCACGTCGGATCGTTCATGGGTGACTCGCAGAACGTGCACAGGTCGACCTTCGACGACGTGACCAAGCGGCTCCAGTATCTGAAGGACACGGGGGTAAACACCGTCGAGCTCCTGCCCGTCAATGCGTTCGAGGGCAGCCGCGACTGGGGGTATATCGGCACCAGCACCATGGCGGTCAGCGATCAGTACGGTTTCGAAGACAAGGACGGGCGCTGGGTCAACGGTCGGGAGGCGCTCAGCCGGCTCATCGACACCGCCCACGGCATGGGCTTCAACGTCTACAACGACGTGGTG
>DASYBA010000885.1:0-20241 GCA_036501005.1 Candidatus Xenobia bacterium
CGGGTGAGCAGATGGTGGAGCGCGTTCGCATCTTCAATACGCGGCCACGCCTCGGCGCTGACCTGGTCAACGACGGTCGGGTCCAATCGTGGCGTGGTGGAAGGCCCGAAGGTCGACACGGCCCGGGCTCGGCGTTCTTCCAAGGGGGCGTCGTCGAGGAAGGCATAGGGCATGGCGTTCAATATGGCGTGGCTGAGGGGCGAAGGCGTCACCGTATCGATGGCGTGGCACGTGACGCGGCCCGCCTTGATGTCGCCCAGCAGGGCTCGCAGGCCAGGCTCGTCCATCCACTCTTCGAGGCACTCTCGCAGGGTCTCGTCGACCAGCGGGTGCGATGGGGGGACGACCGGCCCGGTGCGGTTGTCCTGACACATGACCTGGTCGGGAAAGACGGAGGCGAGAAGGTCTTCGGCCTTCATGCGCTGGAGCGGGAGGGGCACCTTGCGACCATGGCGGGCGCGGGGCAGCAGAAGGGCCCGGGTGGCGATCTCACGCCAGCGGCGGCCGAAGATCTGCCCCTGCAAGACGGCGGCGGTCAGATCGCCCTTGAGCTTCGGCGCCTGCACGTACTGGAAGACCGAGGCTAATTCGAAGGAGTGGCGGCGGGAAAGCGATATGAGAATGCCATCGTCGGTGGCGGCGGCCTGCAGCTCAAAATCGAAGGTCACGCAGAACCGCTTGCGGAGGGCCAGGCCCCAGGCCCGGTTGATGCGGCTGCCGAAGGGGGCGTGCAAGACCAGTTGCATGCCGCCCGACTCGTCGAAAAATCGTTCGATAACCACTTTATCGGGTGCGGGCAGGGCCCCCAGGACATCGTGGGCCTCCCGCACGTAGCGGTAAAGCTGTTGCAGACCGTTGTCATCCAGGCCCACGTCGTCTTCAACCGAACCTCGAGCCGCATCGAGGCGAAGGTGGGCGACCTCGTCCGATAGTTCCGGAGTGCGGGCCGGGGCCTCGCCCAGCCAGAAGGGGATGTTGGCGTTCTGGCCGGGGGCGGCCTCCACGTAGACCCGTCCCTGCGACTGCCGCCGGATACGCCAGGCGGTGCTGCCCAGCAGAAAGACGTCTCCCACGCTCGATTCGATAGCAAAGTCTTCGTTGAGGCGACCGACCGGAGTCTCGCCGGGCATCTCGATCACGTCGTAGTCGCCGGTGTCGGCGATGGTGCCGGCGCTGCCCTGCATGATGGACACCGCGGCGGGCCGGGCGTGGATGCGGTTGTGGAGGCGGTCCCAGTAGAGGAGGGGGCGGGAACCTTCCGTCAGCATGCCAAGGGTCTCGAGAAGGGTCGCCTTGGTGAGGGTTCGATAGACCTGACACCCCCGGCTGAGCGCCAGGATCTGGTCGATGTCGATCCCCTCGGGCGCAACCGCCATGGCCACCACCTGCTGGGCCAGGACGTCGGGGGTGCCGGCCGGGACGGTGAGGGCATCCAGCTTGCCCTGCCGAGCCGCCCGCACGGCGGCCGCGCACTGCACCAGGTCATCTCGGGTGAGGGGAAAAAGCAGGCCCTTGGAGTCGGTGCCCAGGCTGCGGCCGGAACGGCCGATCCGCTGCAGCAGGTTCCCAATGGAACGGGGGGCGCCGACGTGACAGACGATGTCGATATGTCCCACATCGATACCCAGTTCCATGGAAGCAGTCGCCACCAGGGCAGACAGCTCGCCGGACTTCAGGCGCCCTTCGGCAGACAGGCGACGCTCGCGGGCCAGGGCCCCATGGTGGGCGGCGACCCGGGTCTCGCCCAGCCGGTCGGCCAGTTGTCGAGTGAGCCGCTCGGCCAGGCGGCGGGTGTGGGTGAAAATGAGCGTGGTGCGGTGCGCATCCACGGTTTCTGCCAGACGGTCGCAGACCTCGGCCCACAGCTCCGAACTCGCTACGGCCGAAAGGGTCTGGGACGGGCAGAAGATGGAGAGCTGGCGGGGGCGTTCCAGCGGAGTTTCGATGAGGGCACAAGGGGCGTCGTGGCAGAGGAAATCCGCCACCCGCTGAAGCGGTTTCTGGGTGGCGGACAAACCGATACGCTGGAGGGGGCGCCCGCACAGATCGTCCAGGCGGGCCAGCGAGAGCAGGAGGTGGGCGCCCCGCTTGGTGGGGGCGAGCGCATGGATCTCGTCGACGATGACCGTATCGAGTTCCTGGAGGATGGGGCGAGAGAGACGGGCGCCGAGCAGCAGATAGAGCGACTCCGGCGTGGTGATGAGGATATGGGGCGGGCGGGTGACAAGGCGGCGGCGGTCGGCGGGCAGGGAGTCTCCCGTTCGAACCGCGACTCGAATGCCGGTCTGCATGGCGCGGAGCGGTTCTCGCAGGTTGCGTTCGATATCGTTGCCGAGGGCCTTCAGGGGAGAGACGTACAGGACGCGGGGCAAGCTGGGGAGATCCGCTTGTAGCAGTCGGTCAATGGACCAGAGAAAGGCGGCCAGGGTCTTGCCGGAGCCGGTGGGGGCCGAGAGCAGGACGTGGCCGCCCGTGGCGACGGCGGGCCAGCCGGCCTCCTGGATGGGCGTCGGACCGTCAAAATGGCCTTCGAACCACTGTCGGATGGTGGGGTGAAAAGCGTCCATGGCCCAAGATTGGGTGCGCCTGGTGGGGGGCCCTGCCTCGGACAGGCCGAAGAGGTCTCCATGGACTATCACTCATGGCTGGACGTGGCGATCGAGGAGGCCAGGCAGGGCCTCGCCGAGGGGGGCATCCCCATTGGCGCCGCCCTCTACCATCGGGACGGCAGGCTGCTGGGTCGAGGCCACAACCGCCGGGTGCAGGAGGGCGACCCGTCCATCCATGGCGAGACTGACGCGTTTCGCAAGGCGGGACGGCAACGGCGCTACACCGACACCATCATGGTGACCACGCTGGCGCCTTGCTGGTACTGCAGCGGCCTGGTCCGGCAGTTTCGCATGGGCACCGTGGTGGTGGGCGAGTCGGTGAATTTCGCCGGGGGCCTGGACTGGTTGCGAGACAACGGGGTCACGGTGGTGGACCTCCACGACCCAACGTGTATCGGTCTGCTGGCGGGCTATGTCACCGCCCACCCGGAGATCTGGAACGAAGACATCGGTGAACCCTAGGCGTCGTTCCGGAGCCAGTCCCCTTCCTGGGTGAAGGCATCCTCCAGAGGCACGCCTTCGGGCAGGCGGGCGAGGAGGGATTGACGTTCTTCTGCGGCCGCCTGGGGATCGGCCGTGCGGGCCCGCTCCAGCAAGGCCTGGCTCTCCGCGTGCGCGGTCGCCTTCATGTCCTTCGGGTTGGCTTCCAACACAGTCCCGTTGGCCCGGGCCTTGTCGGTGAGCGCCAGCACCGCGAAACACATGCCAGCCACCATGAGCGGGGGAAAGGCTATCGTGCCCCCCAGGCAAGCCAGGGAGATGAGACTGTCCCGCACAGCGTGGTGGATGAGGCGGGCGTGATCGCCCTCCCGAGTCACCGTGTCGCCGGCCCGGTCGGCTGCAAAGTATCGGTCGAGGTCGCCCACCGACATGCGGTCGATGGTCTCGCCCGACAGCGCCGGAGCGCCGCCCTTGGCCACCGCGGCCTCGTTCTGCCGGACTGCCTCTTGCAGGGTGGCTTTGTCCTGGGCGGTGGCCCGATCTCGAGCGGCTCGGCCCGTGAGGCTGGTGATCATGTTCACGAGCGACGATTCGCCGGCAGGCGAACCGCTCCCTGCGGTGAAAAGCGGGCCCATGCAGTACGTTGGCATTGATGTCCATCCCACGGTCTGGAGGGTAACCGTGATGCAGGAGGACGGCAGCATCGAGAACGACCGGTTCGAACCCACCTCGGACGGTCTAAAGTCCCTCCAGACCCGCCTCCAGAGCGCACCCTCGGCCGTCGCCATCGGCCAGGGCACCGGCGCCGACCAGTTGCGCCAGGATCTGCTCCAGGTCGCCGAGCGAGTGCTAGTCATCGCGCCTTCCGACATCTTCCGGTCGTTTCCCGAACTGGGCAAGAAGACCCACAACCTGGCCCGCATGGCACATCGCATCGTGCACGAGGCCAAGGTGGATCAGCTTCTTCACCAGTCCGTCGACGAGATCAAGCGGTTGGTGCAGGTCCAGCGCACGGGCGTCGAGGCGGCTTTGGAAAACCACCTGGGGACGTTCGAGATGCGCGCCCGGCTGTGGACCGACGAGGGCCAGGCGTGGCTGGAAGAGAAGCTGCCCAGCCTGCCCACCGAGGTGCGATCCACCGTGGCCGACCACCTCCGCCACATCGACAGCTTCTGCCGAGACAGCCGCGACATCCAAGAGCTGATGCAGGGCTCCTAGGGCGGGTTGGCCAAGATAGCGAGCATGCAGGTCGGCAAAATTGTCGGCGACAACGTCTACGTCCACCGCTCGGCGCTGGCCCAATCGCCGGTGCCGGAGGACGTCGTTGATCGACGCGCCACGCACCTGCCCCGGGACTTCGACTACCAGATCGTCAAGTGGAACAAGCGCACAGGCGACGTCAGCTTCATCAAGTCCCCGGACTGGGACGAGGCTGCGGAACCCACCGTCGGCGATAGTTGCAAGGTCGATGGCAAGGGGCGGGTCAAGGCACGCCACGCCGATCCAGCCAACCCCCAGATCTATCACCACAAGTATCAGTTCGTGGCGCCGGACTACGACGGGTTCAACGTGGCAGAGTCCCGCCAGCACGCTCGGGATTGGGAGGCCCTCCACCCCGACAAGAGCCGTATCGGATACAAGAAGTACTGGGAGCGGGAGGTTCTGCCCCAGCTTACGCCCCAATTCTCCGACACGGAAATGGAGATTGCCAACCGCACCGCCCGCAGCCATGGGGCAGTCGGGGGACGAGCGGTGGTACCTCGCTATATCGAGGAGACCTCGGAAAAGGCGGAGCGCATCCTCGACTTCGGCAGTGGACCGCAGGCCATTCACACGCAACATTTGCGAGACGTCGGGTTCGGACACGTCGAGGCCTTCGAATTCGGCCTCAACCAGCGCGACGGCGTACACAACCCTCAGGCACTGCACCAGGAGTACGACACGGTGTTCGCCAGCAACGTGCTGAACGTGCAGTCCAGCCAACACATGATGGCGACCACGCTGGATGAGCTGGCGCAGACGGTCAAGGCGGACGGTCGCCTGGTGGCGAACCTGCCATCCGAGCCGCGCAAGATGGTCATCGACCCATCATCCTTGAGCCGCATGCTGTCCAAGCGCTTCTACCATGTAGAGCGGGTCGGCGGGACGCCCAGCGCCCCGCTTCTCGAGGCCCGCTATCCGCGCCAGAAGTACGTCATCAAGGCGGGGACGACTCCCCCGGAGAGCTGACCTCGGCCTGCGATGGTTCCCCCGCTTCGGCCGGGGTTTCGGGGTGGCGGTGCAGTACCTTGTCGGCGACCTTGCCCGGCAGGGAAGCCACTTTCCCGGGCAGCGACGCGATCTGCCCAGGCAGTTCGTGGTATTCCTTCTTGAGGAACTTCGCCACCAGCTCCCGATTCTGCACCAATGCGGCCACCGCGTAGAGGGCGTCGCCGCCCATGATGAGGGGGCCGCTCAGAGCCACCGACCCGACAGCAATGGCGAGACCCGCGCCCACCTTGATCAACCCGGCGGCGAGGTCCCGCTTGGCCATGGGGTCGCCGGCCTTCATCTCCTTGACGGAGTTGACAACGTCCCGCCCTCCGTCGAACCAGGCGTTGAGGGCGTTGAACCCGCCGGCAACGAGCCCCAGGGGCCCCAAGGTGGCAGCCCCAAAAATGGGACCCGCGGACTTGGCGAGACCGTAAAATGTCGCTAGGTAAGGGAGGTTCGCAACGCTCGCACCCAGCGACGCCGTGCCGGCCGCCACGTCGACCTTGCCGTCGTGCTTCTCCTTCGCGTTGACGCCCTGGGCCATCTCCTTGAGACCATACCCGGCCTGGAAGAACCCGCCGATGGTCGGGATCGCACAGCCATATCGCAAGAGACGCCCCAGGTGGTCCCGTCCGACCGGGCTTTCAACCTTGTCTTCCGGCTCGGTCGACTCCGCTGGAGGAGCGGCCGCCAGAGCCTTGCTCTTGATGGACCGCGGGGGGGCGTTGGGGGTGACGGTATTGTTCGACATGGACCTCTCTCGCTCCGGTATGCCTTTTCAGCCAGTATAGTGGAGAGGCATTGAAAACCGTCGAGTCTTGTTACAAGCTTCTTGCTGTTGCCGTTAAGCTAGCTTAACACAGGCCGCGGCCAGCGTCGCGTCGAGCTCCTCTGTCGAGCACAGTCCGACACAGACGGAGTGCACGCAATCCAGCGAGAGGTTGTGTTGAATGGCCCGTGGGACGTCGTTGGCCAGTGCCCCTTCTCCCAGCGTCTTGTGCACGTAGACGCCCTGGCCCGACGCGGCGCCCCGCCGCAGGGCGGCCAGATAGTGCTTGATGTCGGCATCCATGTGCACGTGGGCGTGGTTCAAGTTGGTAAAGAGAACGTCCAGCTCGGGTCGGGCGGCGGCAAACTCCAGCAAGTCGATAGAATGGGTCGAGAGCCCGACCGCGCGCACTCGTCCATCCGCCTTGGCCTCATGCAGGACGCGGAGGGCCGGCTGTCGTTCCTCCCACTCGTCGAGACTGTCGACCTCGTGCATCAGCACGATGTCCAGATAGGGCGTATCGAGCTCCGCCAGGGCTCGCTCCAGCGCCGCCTCGGCCTCGGGTCGTGTGGGGTGGTGGAACTTGGTCGCCACCACGACGTCCTGGCGGGGCAGCCGGCGGAGGGCGGCGGAGACGTGGGGGTAGGTGCCGTAGCGATCGGCGGTGTCCCAAAAGCGGATGCCCGCCTCCCAGCCCCGCACCAGCAGATCGGCCAGGGTCTCGACCGGCAAAGCGGCCTGGCGGGCGGGAAAACCGTGGCTCCCGGTACCGAAGCAGAGCCTCGACACCGACAGGCCGGTGCGACCAAAAGGGACCATGCAGGGCGGCTTCGGCCGCCCCGGCCCCGGTCCTCCTGCGCAGTCCGGCGACTGGCAGTGTTTACCCGGGAGGCTGCCGTCGCATTAGCACGGTGACGGCGGCGAAAGCGCTCTAGCAGTTCCGCGGGAAGAGGACCATGCAAAGAGGGCAACTCCGCGTCAGGATTGGCTTCTCCCTTCACTATATCACATCACCGAGCGTCATGCTGTCTGCCGCGTCGTCAGGGGCCCTGCGCCCAAGCCCGGCGCATCCAGCAGCCTCCGGGGGACTGGTCCGCCCCCCGGCGAAACCCCTGGACTGTGTTCGACCGTTCGGCCGCCTGGTACGATGCGCTCTACGCCTGGAAGGACTACGGCGCGGAGTCGGCCCGTCTGTGGGAGCTTTTGCGGGCGGGTGGGCAGACGGGCGGCACCTTGCTGGAGGTCGCCTGTGGCACCGGCAACCACCTGGTGCATCTGCGCCACCACTATTCCGTCGAAGGGCTGGATCTGGACGCCGGGCTCCTTGAGCGGGCGCGGGAGAAGGTTCCCGAGGTCCCGCTGCACCTGGGGGACATGCGGGCCTTCGACCTGGGCCGGCAGTTCGACGTGGTGACGTGCCTGTTCAGCTCTATTGGATATACCCGAGAACGGTCGGGGCTGCGTCGGGCCATCGCCTGCATGGCCCGCCACCTGGCGCCCAAGGGCCTCCTGGTGGTCGAACCGTGGTTTCCGCCCGACCGCTGGCATCGAGGCCGCATGCACCTCCTGACCACCGATCAACCCGATTTGAAGGTCGCCCGCATGAGCCGGGCCGACCTGGTGGAGGGGGCCGAGAATCCCGTCTCCATTCTCGACTTTCAATACCTGGTCGGAACTCCAGCCGGCGTGGATCATCTTGTCGAGCGCCACGAACTGGGCCTCTTTACTCGAGACCAGATGGACGAGGCTTTCGACGCCGCCGCCTTGAAAGCAGAGTACGACGACCAGGGATTGAGCGGTCGTGGCCTGTACACGGGGCGCCGATGAAAAAGCTGCTGTTCACGCTGCTGCTCCTGTCGGGCGCAGTCTCGGCGGCCCCCCTGAAGGTCGACGCTCGGTATCCTTCCGGGCTCTACCTGCGTCCTTCGGGCACTGCCGACTATCAAGACACCGGCCAGACCACGCCGGTCTCGGTGGTGGTGGAACCGTCGACCCGATACGACCTCAAAGTGGTGGGTCGGGTCTCGTTCTTTCGTGTGGCGTACGGCGAGATGGCGGGGGTGATCGGCGGCCAGACCGTGGACATTCCCGAGACCGAGGCGTGGGACTGGTTCCGCCTCGTCCTCGCCCTCCTGCCCCTGCCCGCCGCGGGGGCGGCCTGGCTGGTCCATCGGCGGCCGCGCCGGCCCAAGGACGACGTGGTGGTGCCTACGGTCCGGCGTCCGGAGTCCAGCACCGCCTGGGATACGGGCGGCGTGACCGACCGGGTGGGGGACTACCGGCTCTTGCGTCGCCTGGGACGGGGCGGCATGGCGGTGGTGTGGGAAGTGCTCGACGACCAGGAAAATCATTTCGCCATGAAGATGCTGCTGCCGACCATGGAAGAGGACGAGGAGCTCATGCAGCGCTTTGCCCGTGAGATGGAGATCGGGCGGCGCCTGCAACACCGCAACATCGTCCGTCTGCATGACTACAGCCTGAAGAGCCGGCACGGCCCGTTCATGGTCATGGAACTGGTGGTCGGTCCGTCGCTGGCCCAGTTGCTGGTCAACGGCAGCCTGGCGCCGGCCCACGCGGTGGGCGTCGTTCGAGACGTTCTTCTCGCCCTCCAATACGCCCACACCGAAGGCGTCATCCATCGAGACGTCAAGCCGGCCAACATCCTGCTGCCCCAGAGCGGCGGCGTGAAGCTGTCTGATTACGGCATCGCCCGCCATCTCGACGACGCCACTCTGACGGGCTTGAATCGTGAAATGGGATCCAAGGCTTACATGGCGCCGGAGCAGATCTGCGCCCACCGGGTGGACCATCGAGCCGACCTCTACGCCACCGGCTGCGTCCTGTTCGAAGCTCTGACGGGCAAGGCCCCGTTCGGCACGACGGATGCCAAGGCCATCATGACCGCCAAGCTGAACGCCGATCCGCCCCTCCTGTCGTCAGTATCGAATCGCCTGCCCAAGGCGCTCGACGCCATCTTGCAGAGAGCCATGGCCCGCAACCCCGACGACCGCTATCCCGACGCCGACAGCTTCCGCCGCGCCCTCGAAGGGGTCCGTTTTTAGCGTGGCTGGCGTGCCGACCAGGCGTCCAGCATGCGGCTGGCCTCCCCTTTCGTCAGTCCCTCCCGCCAGCGGCCGATCTTCTGCAGCCAGTCGCGCTGCTTCGGACTGGCCGGCTGGCCACGCCAGGCGGCCCCCCGTTCCGTGAGGCGAAGCGTGTCGGGGTAGTTCTGTCGAACGTAGGCGTCGCACGCAGACAAGGCCTGGGCGCGGGATTTGAACTGGCCGAGCGTTGTTTCGAGCCCCCCATCGACCTCGCGCACCGCCATCCAGTGGCCCAACAGATTCTCCCGTAGCCGCAGGGAGTAGCCCGACCCCAGGCCGAGGTGCAACTGCCCATCGGGCAAGAGGATCCACGACAGCGGGGTAAGCGCCGCCACTTCGGCCTGCGCGACCGGGTCTCCCAGCAGGTCGAACTCCTGCATGAGCCGGCGGGCTTCTTCCAGGGTCGCCGCCTGGCGCGCCGCCTGCGGGCACTGCTGGGCGATCGTCTCCAGGGCGGTCGCCTGCTCGAGCAGATTCTCCCCCTGGGGTTTCCAGTGGGGAGGCAGCCCCAAGAGAGTGGTCGAGGTCGGCAGCGCGTGCCGCCCGTTGTCGGCCAGGTCGACGACCGTCAACCAGGGCTTGTGCTCGCACCCCGCCCGGGCGCACCGATCGCAGACCCGCGTGCCCCGCCCCACCATCTGGGTGTAGAGCAAGACGCTCTGCGTCGGCCTCGCCATCAAGAGGCAGGCCACCCTGGGCTCGTCAAAGCCCTCGGTGAGCACGTTGCAATTGGTCAGCACGTCGATGTCACCCTGGTGAAACCGTCGCAAGAGCCCCTGGCGCTCCTCCCGGGGCGTCTGCCCGGTGACGGCGGCCGCCCGGATGCCGTTCTGCACGAACAAGTCAGCCACGGCCCGGGCATGGGCTACGTCGACGCAGAAGGCAATGGCCCGCTGCCCTGCACACCGATCTTGATAGCAGCGCACGATCAGCTCATTGCGCCACGGCGTGTTCACGCTGGCCGACAGTTCCGATACGACGTAGTCACCGTTGCGCGTATGCACGCCTTGCAGATCGGTGCCCGTCTCGACTCGCCAGGCCCGCAGAGGACACAGGTACGGACTGGCCGGATCGCTCGCATCGGGCACCATGAGCTGGCGGATGGTCCTTTCGAAGACGACCTCGTCGTACACGTCCTGCAGACCCACCCCATCGCCCCGGTGCGGTGTGGCGGTGACCCCCAAAAGGAGCGGGCCGCCCGGCTGGCCGGCCCGGAAGTACTCGAACACTCGCTGGTAGCTGGCCGCCGTGCTGTGATGGGCCTCGTCGCACACCACCAGGGAAAAATCCTCCGGTCGGAACCGTTCGATGCGACCGGAACGTGGATGCCCCAGCGTGGGCACACTGGCCACCACCACCTGGTGCCCGGCTTGGCAGCGCTGGCCGGCCTGTTCGATACCCACGGTGAGCTGGGCGTCCACCGCCTTGAACTTGGCGGCGGCCTGTTGGATGAGCTCTTCTCGATGGGCCAGCACCAGCAGTCGCTTCTGCATGCGCAGCCAGCCGGGCAGATGGGCAAACACCACCGTCTTGCCTGCCCCGGTCGGCAACACGACAAGCTGACGCCAGACCCGGCGGCGCGCCGCCGCATGGATGGCCTGGAGACATTCGGCCTGGTAAGGACGCAGTTGCACGCCCGCCTGTTTTACGTCTCCACCCCTTCCCCTGCCGGTTTTATCGTTCGATACAAGTTTACATATCGGTCATAACGGTTTTACCCGCTGGCAGGAGGACCCAGGCGGAGCGGACTATTACCGGGGAGTGCTCCGCCGCTCAAGCGTCCTGCTCCTCGCCTGGCTGGTCACCGGCTGCTCGCACCCGGTCACGGTGAAAATCATTTCCAGCCTACCCATGCACGGGCCCCTGGCCGCCCAGAGCCGGACCATGGTCGCCGCCATCCAGATGGCCCTCGACGAAGCGGGGGGGCGGGCCGGCCGCTGTTCCGTGCGCTACGAGGCCTGGGACGACGGCGATGGGGCCGGCGACTGGCACGAGGAAGAGGCCAACGCTCGCCGAGCGGCGGCCGATCCTGCCGTCATGGTCGTGGTGGGACCCTACAACAGTGGCGCGGCGAAGTTATCGATTCCCATATTGAATCAGGCCGGCCTGGTCATGGTCAGCCCCGCGTGTACCTACCCCGGCCTGACCCAGGCCGGGCCCGAGGTGGAGCAGGATGAACCCGGGCGTTACTACCCCAGCGGCATCCGCACTTTCTGTCGGTTGGTGCCCACCGACCGGGTGCAGGGGGAGGGCGGGGCGGCCTGGGCGAAGTCGATGCATGCCCACCGGGTCTATGTCCTGCACAGCCCCGATCGGTTTGGCATCACCCTGGCCGGTATCTTCAGCCGGGCTTGCCGGGCGCGGGGGCTCACCGTCCTGGCGGATGATCCCCTGTCGGACGCGTCGGTCGACAGAATTCGTGACGCCCATGCCGACCTGATCTACTTTGGGGGCACGACGGCCAATGGCATCGCCCCCCTGGTCGTATCGCTACGGCACGCGGGCGTCCAGGCCACGTTCATGGGCCCGGGGGGCATCCGGGACAATGCTTTCCTGGAGGAGGCCGGTCCCGCCGCCGAGGGCGTCTGTTCGACCCTCGGCGCCCTGCCTCTGGAGGAGCTTCCGGCCAGCGCCAAGGAGTGGTATGACCGCTACGTGAGTCGCTACGGCTCACCGCCGGACGCCTACACCATCTACGCCTACGAGGCCGCCGGCATGGCGCTGCGGGGCATCGCGGCGGCCGGGCGGGTGGACCGGGCTGCCATTCGACAGGCCATCATGGCCACCCACGACTACCACGGCGTGCTGGGCACGTGGAGCCTGGATGCTGATGGCGATACCAGCCTGCACGCCCTTAGCGCGTATCGAGTGGAGCGCCACGAATTCCGCTTTCTAAAGCTGCTGAGCCCGTGACCACGATGGGTATGCGACACGGGATCAATTCCGAGTTTCGCTGGCCTGGGGCCATTTCGTGGCCGAGAAGCAACGACTGGATCCCCATGACCGTTCGATAGCGCCTGGTACTGCTGGTATGGCTAGAGAGGGAAACTGGCGTCTGGGGCGTTTTGGAAGTCCCTTCGGTTGCGATCGCGGTGGGCGTGATGTGCCCACCAAAGACGGACTCGAGCGTGCGATCCTCGACGTTGTGTTTCATGTCTTCGAACGTTCGGCCGGCCTCGGTCTTGAAGGCGACCACCGGATCGATCTGGGCCATGCTGCGGAAGCCGATACCCTCCTGCAGGGCCGACATGTCGTCCAGGTGGTAGTGCCACTCGTCGTCCAGGGCATCCAGGAACCAATTGGTGGTAGCTTTCTTCATGGCGTCCGCCCCGCCGACTTCCTTCTCGCGGGCCGTATAGCGGGCGTGGACTTCGTCCTGGAGGCGAGCCACGGTGGTCTTGAAGTCGGCTTTGTCGGGATCCTCACCCTGGGGCAGCCCAAAGGCTTCGTGGATGGTATCCGACAGGGACACGGCGGCGTCGCCATCCCAGTGCTTCTTGAACGGCTCGGCCATGGCCCCGATCTTGTCGTCGGCCCACGCCACGACCCGCGGCTTGAGGTCGGTGCCCGCCACGATCTCCCGGCGGTCGTCGTAGACGACGTCCCGCTGGATGTTGAACGAGGACTCGTACTTGGCGTCGTTGAGACGCCCGCTGTAATATTGATCCTGCACGCGCTGCTGGGCGTGGGCCACGACCTTGCTGGCCGTGTCGTCGGCCGTCTCGGTGGCCTGGTGCGCCAGCCACTTGCCCAGCTTGCCGTCGGCAAAGTTGGCAATGATCTCGTCTTCGAGAGAGATGGCAAACTGCGTGGTGCCCGGCTCGCCCTGCCGGCCGGACCGCCCGATGAGCTGATTGTCGATACGACGGGCGTCGTGTCGTTCCGCCCCCAGCACCAGGAGACCGCCGCTGGGAAAGTCGTTCTTGGCGAGCATGAGGGCCGGCTCGGAGGAAGGCTGGGGAACGACGGCGGGCAAAAGCGGAACCCCCGGCGGCAGGCTGGGAAAGTTCGAGGCCTGCGGATAGATGAGCGTGACGTGCCCGGCCTGCAGTTCTTCCGGTTTCACCTGGCCAGCCTCGGCCACGGTGATGGGCACCTTCGCCCCCGCCAGCCAGCGGAAGACCTTGGAGGCCTCGTCGACGTCGTCCACGGGAATGCCGACCGCGCGGCCTGTCCGAGAGACCTCGGCCGCTTTCTCGGCCATGGCTTTGTAGCTGACCAGATCGGGCCGAATATCGACTCCCCGCCCAGCCATGTCGGTTGCCACGGTGACGGCGCCCGATCGCCCGGCCTGGGCGATGAGGGCATTCTGTTCCGGGGTGTTCTCCCGCACGTCCTGGGCATTGAGCAGGTTGAACGGGATGTGGCGATCGGCGATGATGCCGCCGATCTCCCGATTCAATTCGATATCCGGCGTGCCCACCAGCACCGGCTGGCCTCGACGGTAGGCGGCCTCGACCTGGTCGGCCAGCCACGTCTCCTTTTCGGCCTTGGTCTCAAAGACGGCGTCGGGCAGGTCGACTCGGTGCGACGGCTTGTTGGGCGGAATCTCCACCACCGACATGCCGCACAGCTCCTGGAACTCCTTTTCGTCGGTCTTGACGGTACCGCTCATGGCGCCCACGTGTTCGAACCGTTGAAACAGGTTGCGGAGCGAGATTTCCGCCATGGTCTGCGAGTCTTGCTGGACCCGCACGCCCTCCTTGGCTTCCAGCGCCTGGTGCACGCCGTCTTTCAAGCGGCGGTCGGGGGTGATGACGCCGGTGTACTCATCCACCAGTTGGACGGCCCCCAGCGGGTCCGTGCCCATGACCTGGTGGCCTCGTTCGATTAACGACTTCTGCGTCTCGGCCGGCAGTTTCGAAAAAGAGCTTTGCAGCAGGTCCACCCGCTGCTCCTCACGGACGGCGTCGATGACCGGGCCGGGAATCGTGATGGGCTGCCCCACCACTCGTTGGTCGGCGGGCAGGTGGGCGATGTAGGTGGCCAGCATCTGGCCCGACACGGTCTTGGCCGCCTCCGGGTCTCCGCTCAAGAAGGCATTGGTGGCGGCCGTGGCTTTCTCGCCCGCCTCCTGCATGAGAGGGCCGTCCGCCGCCATGGGCAGGGTCGCGGCGTACAGATCCAGAGTGTGCCGACGCTGCAGGTCAGCCAGTTGGCCGGCTTGCAAGGGAGTCGGGTTGGCCACCTGGGCAAGTCCCGTCATGACCTTTCGCATAGCCGCCCACTGCGGACGCTCGGTGACCACGTAGTCCTTGTCCCGCTCGAGCTTGCCCTCGGCTCGCAGGCAAGCGTCGGCATAGCTGATCAGGCTTCGAGGGCTGTCGGCATAGGCGTCCATGGTCACCGGGGTCACCCGCGGGCCGTGGCCAGGGCTGGCGTTCTTGGCCTCCGGATACAGGACGCCGACGACATCTTTCTCCTGCCGCAGCCGCGTCTCTGGCCGCCCCTCGGCGTACTTCAAACCGGCCGCTTTGAGACGGTTCTTGAACTCGAAGGCCTCGTCCAGCGTACCGAACTGGACGTTGACGACGTGGCCGTCCTTCTGCGCTTTTTGCACGTTGGTGAGCAGCTTGTCGTAATCCACCGGGGCATACATGTCGACCCCGAGCTTGCGGTCGACAGTCTTCATGCCGCTCGCCGTCAGCGAAGCCAGGCCGTTCTCGCCGGTCTTGTAGCCCTGTCCATCCTGCAGCCGATCGGACCCCAGGCGATCCTGCACGTTGGCCAGGCCGTGGGTCGTGAGTCCGACGTTGTGCTTGTCGTCGATGACGAAATCGGTGCCGGGCTCCAGCCCCTTGAGCAGGCCGCTCATCTGGCGAATGCGGTCGTAGCCGGCCTCGGTGGGAGAGACGGTGGAATGGCTTTCCTCGTCCTCCTCGTAGTCCCGCCCCTTGACCATCGTCTTCATGACCTGGGAGAACCAGTGGTAGTCATCGCCCGAGTCCGTGCCCGGACCTGAGATGATGAGCTTGGTGCGGGCCTTGTCGAGCAGAATCTCGTCGACCTCGTCGAGGATGACGGCGTACGGCTTGCGCTGGACGGGGTCGTTGTCCCGGCTCATGTTGTCGCGCAGGTAGTCGAAGCCTTCCTGGTCGTCGGTCAGGTAGGTGACGTCGCAATTGTAGGCGTCCCGGTTCTGGTCCGGAGACTTCTCACGCAGCGCCGTGCCGACCGTCAAGCCTAGACCATGGTAAATGCGCCCCATGTTGACGGCGTCTCGTTGGGCCAGCGTCTCGTTGACCGTGATGACGTGGGCGCCCCGGCCCGCCAGGGCGTTCAGGTAGGTCGGCATGACGGCCGCCAGGGTCTTGCCTTCGCCCGTCCCCATTTCGGCGATGTCGCCGTTGAACATGGCGATGCCGCCCAGCATCTGGACGTCGAAGGGTCGCATACCGGTCGAACGTCGAGCCCCCTCCCGCACGGTGGCGAAGGCCTCCGGCAGGATGTCTTGCATGGTCTCTTGCTGGAACTTGCGCACCTGGTCGTCGCTCATGCCCTCTTTGGGCTTGAGCATGGCGCGGAATTTCTGCGTCTGGCCCTGCAGTTCCGCATCGGACATGTCGTGGAGCCGGGGCTCGTACGAGGCAATCTTCTCCAAGGTCTTGGCGTAGGTGATTTCCGGATGGTCCTTGCCGGCCGTGGCCATGGCGCTGTTGGCCAGGCGGCGGAGGGCACCGGGCATCTCGGTTCCGTCGGGGGCAGACGACTCGAAGACCTCGTGCGGGCCGGCGTCACCCTGGACCCCGATCTGGACCTGCACTTTTGCCTTCAGGTGGTGTGCGATGCTGCTGATACTCACGTCAATTCCCCGTCCGCTCTCTATCGCTCTCCCTCTACTGTAGCAGAGCGGGGCACGTGTGGCTGTTAGGGCGACGTAACGGAGGTTAACTTCATGTGACCGTCATGCAAATTCTTCTCGCAAGGCTTCCGGGAGGGTCCTTTTTCTACGGGGCGGGCGGCGGCCCCGGGGCAGGCGGTGGGCCTGCATCGGGATCGGGTTCGGGATCCGGATCGCCCTCCCCGCCCGTCTCCTCCTCGGCCTTTGCCTCGGCGGGCCGGACGGCGTTCGGCTGGGTGTTGTTGTTCTTATGGTGGCTATTGGCAGGCGATATCGGCTGCTGCGCCGCCGGCAGTGCATTCGATAGATCGTTCTGCAGGCCGGTCCAATTGGGCACGCCCAGGCCGGTGCCGGCATTCCAGGTACTGTCGGTGGCCTGGTAGGCGCCGTTGTTGCCGGTCGTGACAGGCGTGAAGTCCTGCGTGTTCTGATAGAAGACCGGATTCAGATACGGCAAGGGGCCCAGATCCGATCCGAGAACCGCTGTCTCGCCCGCGTCCAGGGGCGCCTGTGCGCTGGTGCCGCCCAGGTTCTCGTTCGTTCCGTAGACGTAGAGGGCGTAGCCGGATTCAGGGCTGGCGTCACCCGAGATGTCCGGCACGCCGCGGCTGGGCAGATTGAGGGTCTGCTGAAAGACAGGGGTTGAAAAGTCCTGACTGTAACCGCCTCCGGTTTGTCCGTCCTGATCGTTCCAGGTCGTCTGCTGCAGCGGTTGAGTCGATACGATACGCGTCCCGCCGACCCCGATGACCGACGGCGAAGAGGCTGGAAATGCGACGTTGTTGCCCTGTTCGCCCAGGCTCGACCCGCTGTCGCCCGACGCGGCGTAGATGTTGTCGCCGTTGTTGGCGGCGGTGGTGAGCGACTGGTCATAGGCGTTGGTGGACGAGCCGAAGTCCTGCTCCGCCACCACCCAACTGACGTCTTCGGTGTTGACCCCGTCGGCGTTCATCTGATTCTGGGCGTCGATCATCCCTTGTGCGGAGTCGGGGGCGAAATAAACGACGATCTGCGACTGGGGAGCGATGGCGCCGGCGACTTCGACGTCCATGGTCGCTTCCTCGGTGGCAGGGTTGTTCGCCCCCACCGGATGGTTGGTCGCGCCGTCGACGCTCTCCGTGACGACGTTCGGCATCGGCTCACCCTGCGAGGCAAAGTAGTGTTGCAAGTCGCTGGTGCGGAAGCCGCCCCCCAGTTCCAGAATGCCGATGGTCTGGCCCGCACCCTGGTTGCTGTTCTGGACGAAGCCCTCCGTCTGCCCGATCTGTTGCGGCGTGTAGGAGGTGGGACCGCCGGCCAGGTCGGCGGGTACGCCAATCGGCGTCTGGTCCAGACCGGCGACGGCCGCCACCTGGCCTTTCAAACTATCGGGCAGCTTCGCCTGGCCGCTGCAGGCCTCGTAGGCCTTGCCCTGGGCGTCGTGCTGCTGGTGCAGCGTGACCCCGAACGCCTTCTCGTACTGCCCCGGCGTGCCTTGCAAGAGCACCGTGTGGGTGTTGGCGTCGGCCGATGCCACCTTGAGCCCATGCTGCTGGGCGAACTGCTGAACGGAGGCGATGTGGGACGGACTGGAGGGGGTGTGGGCGTTCGGGGCATTCAAGATGACCGACACGTCCATCTGGCCGGAAGGAATGCTGATGGGGGTATTCGATACGACCTGCTGGGCGACCAGTCCGGCCGGGCCCGCCATGGGGAGTGCGAATCCACCCGCCAGGGTAGCGGCGAGCAGCACACCGACCATCGCACCGCGGCCAATCTGGTGGGCTCGGCTGACCTCGATGGGGGTATCGTCGGGCTCCATGCCCGGCGGCCACGCGTACTCGTCCGCTATCGGAGGAGGCGTGGAGGGCGCCATCCGCACACGGAGCGGCCGGGACGACTGAGCGCGGTGAACCGGCTGGGGCATGGATTCCTCTCTCCACGGACTCATCGAGTGAGCCTCTGTACCCACCCAGTATATCGGCGCCGTGTAAAAGCCGGAGGCCGGGCCATTTACGAACTTGTGAACGTTCCACCGGTGAGGATCCGCTCATACTCCAGCAGCACGCGGTCCCATCTGTACCGCTCCACCGAGGCGGCCATGGCCTCGGCCGACCCGTGCTCGCCGGCCACCAGCCGCCGCAGCTTTCCTACGGCCTCACCGACGTCCATGGGGTCATCCAGGAGAAAGCCGCTGTGCCCTTCCTGCACCGCCTCGGCGGCCCCCGCCAGCCGGCTGGTGAGGACGGGCAGGCCGCTGGCGACGGCCTCGACGATGACCAGCCCCCAGGCTTCATACTGGGTCGGCATGCCGAAGTAGTCGGCCGCACAGTAGTAGCGTCCCACATCGCTGGTCGACCCCACAAAGCGCACCCGCCGGCGCATGCCAAGACGGGCGATGCGGTCGGCCTGCGCTTCCGCACTGACCCGCCCGGCGACCAGGAGATGCACCCCGTCAACCTGCGAGCAGGCTTCCAGCATGGGCACCAGCCCCTTGCGTTCCGCCTCGTTGCCCGCCCAGATGACCACCCGGTCCTGCTCCTGATAGCCCAGCTCAGCCCGCACGGACGCACGCTCCGCCGCCCGCCGCGCCAGACTGAACTCCGTGGGAGCATACCCGTTGGGCAGCCGCAGGATGTCGGCCGCCGGGACCTGGTAGAACTCCTCCAGATCGCGGGCCACGTCGTCGGTGAGGGCGAGCAGCAAGCGGTAGCGACGACCGCCAAAATAATACTGCTCGCGGCGGAGAATATAGCCGTGGAACGGGTTGACCTTCTGCTTCAGCCGACCCTTCGGGCCTCGCAGGCGCCGACTGATCTCGAGCCAGCGGGCATGCACGCTCTGCACCCACAGCACGCCGCCGGGCGGGCAGGTCACGCCGAAAGCCCCGTACGGGGTGCCCGGCACGTGGGCCGCCGCGAACACCGGCAGCGCCCGCTGCGCAAAGCTCCAGGCCAGCACGAAGCCGCTCCCCACGGCGGGCACCGGGTGCACCGTCAGCCCGTCTCGCAGCCCCGCATCGACGCTCCTCGCCACCACGTGCACGTCGTGCCCTCGGCGGGCCAGAAACAGGGCGCACTCCGCCAGGATGCGCTCGACCCCGCCGCGCCGGTTCATGTCGGGAAAGCTCAGCGTGATGCGGGCCATCAGAGGGCCATCGTCCGCTCGTAGATGGCGAGCATGCGCTGGGCGACGCTCTGCCAGGTGAACTTTTCAAGCACTCTTTGTCGGCCCCCCTCGGCCAGCCGACGACGGAGCCCGGGATCGTCGCGCAGTCGACAGATGGCGGCGGCGAGGTCTCCCGGCGATCGCTCGGGCACCACCAGGCCAGACGCTTCGAGCACCTCTGGAATGGCTCCGCTATTGGATCCGATCACGGGCACGCCGCACGCCTGGGCCTCGATGATGACCCGGCCGAACTGCTCTTTCCAGCGGGCCGTCGTACGAGAAGGCAGGATGAGAGCGTCCAGGGCCCGCAGCAGGGCAGGCAGCTCCGGCTGGGGACGACCGGGCACCAGGTGCACCCGAGGACGTCTCAGGGCACTCTCCATCGGGCCGCCGCCGATGAAGGCCAGCGACACGTCGTCGGGGCAGGACGGCAGGGCGTCGAGGGCGTCTTGGAGCCCCTTCTCTTCCACCCAGCGCCCCACGTAGCCAGCTACGAAGCCTGACCAGCCCAGGGCGTGGCGGATCTCGTCTCGAGGCCCGGGACTGAACAGGTCGGAGTCCACGGCATTGGGGACGACCTCCGCGGGGCCCCGGAACCCCTTGCGCCGGATGATGTCCACGGCCTCCTGGTTGCGCCCCACGGCGTGGTCGGCCTGCCGGAGGGTGTAGCGGCGGAACGATTCGAAGGGGAACGGCAGGTGTTTGTCGACATTCTGTTCGGTTTCCGATACGATACGGGCGGTGGGCAGGAGGAGGCGGCGCAACAGACACGCATGGGCGCTCACCAGCCCCCACGGCTCCTCCCACAGGTCGATGACGTCGGGACGGAACTGCCGCAGGAGGGTGTGGAGCTTCGGGTACCAGTGCAGGTACCACTGGGCTTTGGTCCAAGGCCACCAGACGTGTTCGATATGATAGCGTGCCCGCGGGTTGTCGACGATGACGGGGGTCCGCCAGCGGTCGTATTCTTTCCACCGGTCGGGCACGAGCACGGTGAGGTCCACCCCCAGGCGGCTCAGCCACTCCGCCTTGGGCTGGCCCTCGGTCGGCGACTGACAGGTGTGCGAAATGAGGAGG
>DASYBA010000886.1:0-5131 GCA_036501005.1 Candidatus Xenobia bacterium
GGAAGCCGGACGTATCGAATCGTCTCTTGTACGCGGGACTGGTGGGCGGCATTCTGCTCAACCTCGCCCTGCCCCTCGATACGCTCCTGGTCCTGCCCCTGGAGGTGCGGCTGGCGGTGGCCACCGCGCTGGTGTTCTGTCCTCTCTTCTTTGCCGGGCTGGTCTTCACTCGCTCGTTCTCCGGCGCATCCGATGCGGCCGTGTCGTTTGGGTCCAACCTGTTGGGGGCGATCGTCGGCGGCTGTCTCGAGTACATGTCGGTGGTGTCGGGCTTCCACTTCCTGTGGGTGGTGGCGCTGGGTCTCTATCTCTTGTCTCTGGCAGTTCTCCTGCGCGCCACGCCCCGACCGGCCTAGGCAGGAGGTGGGCAGTCGGTATCCAAAACGGGGCCGGTGTTGCCGAAATGTGTTGGATTGGTGGTCAGACCGCAACCCATCCGGGCTAGAATAGGTCTATCGTGGTGGTAGATTCCCATCTGCTGAAGATCATGGTGATGGCGGCGGCTGTCACCATGCTCAGCACGCTCAACGTGGCGGCCCGCCCGGCCGCCATCGCCACCGGCCGGGTGGCGTTGGCGTTCACCGTATCGGAAATCTTCTTCATGCTGAACCGGTTTGCCAACCTGTTCTACCTGCCACTGCTGGCTGTAGACGTCGACCTGGCGGCCAAGACGGGTGATACCGGCATGCTGAGTACGCAGCTTTGCTGGGTGTTGATGAGCGCCGCGGTGGGGGCCGGGGCCGCCTGGGCGCTGCTGCCCAGCTTTGTGGAACTGTATCGGCAGGGCGTCTACGCCCTCGAGTATCGAAAGTCCATGGTGCGGGTCGTCGTACGCATGATGCATCCGTCTTCGGTGCGCAAGGTGGTGGCAGCGGCTCGCCGGCCATCGCTCCTCGGCACCCGACTTTTCAAGCTGGGCAACGTACCCGCTGACTTCCTCATTGCCAATGTCATCGCCACCGCCATCTGGACCGCCGGGCCCTTATGCGCCTTGCTGGCATCGGCCATCGCGCCTCAGTACAAGTCGACCGCCGTATTGCTTTCCGGCATGGTCAACGCTTTTGCGGCCATCGCGTTTGCCGTCTTCGTCGACCCCAAGGCGGCCGTGATTACCGATGAGGCCGTGGCGGGCGAACGCCCGAAGGAGGACGTCGACATCGCCGCCGTCCATCTCTCGGCCGGCAACTTCCTGGGCGCCTGTCTGGGGCTCCTGGTCTTGTGGCCCGGCACCGAGTGGATCCTGTGGATATCGAAAAGTGTCGGCAGCCAGGGCGGCAACCTGGTGTCGGACATCTGGGTGCTGGCCCTGGCCAACGCCATCATCACCATCCTGTCGTCTACGTCGTACGCGTCCCGCGTATCGGCTGTCGTCACGAAGCGAGTGGCCACCGCGCTGACCGTCTACAACGTGTTCTTCCTGGTCACCCGGCTGGCGCAGCAGATCTACTCTCCGGTGCTCGGTTCGGTGCGAGACTACGTCGTCGATCAGCACCTGCCCATGGAGGTGCTCGGACACGCGTTTCGAACCGTCATCTTCGGCGCCAGCCTGGGCAGCCTCATCGCCTGCCTGATGCTCGACACCTTTGTCGAGATCTACAACAAGGCGGTGGTCTCGCTGGACCGGCTGAATGGGTCCGTCCCCCGACTGCTGGGCGAGATGTTCCAACCGAGGGCGTGGGCGGCCGTTTTCCGCTGCCTTCGAAAGCCGACCACGTTCGGCCTGACGTGGGCGGACTTCAAGGCCCTGCCGCAGGGCTTCCTGTGGGGCAACCTGTTCGTGACCAGCGTCTATACGATAGGCGTGCTGTCGGCCATCTATGCCGGGGCGCAGCTCGACAGCACGCTGGCTCGCACCGCGACCCTGTTGTCGTCGGTGGTGAACGGGCTGGCCACCATCACCATCTCGCTCGTCGTCTGGCCGACGCTCGCCTTGATGGTCGACGAATGTGTGCGAGGGGTTCGTCCCATGAAGCACATCTACGCCAGCGCCTTCTACCTCATGATCGGCATGTTGATCGGCACGGTGCTGTCGCAACTGCTGTTCGACTTCGCCACCCAGGTCATCGTGGTGGGCGCCCACGTCTTCCAGACGGTCATCCATCGCTAAAGGCTGGGCGAGCCCAAGCTGGCGACCTTGGACCGCCGCCATTTCGGCCTTCTACGCCCCCGCCATGTCGATGCTCTGACCTTGTTGCCAGTCTAGACGGCTTTTTCATTCTCCAGACGGAAGGCCGACGGGCGGAAGGCCAGAAGCATGGGGGTCCACCCGCATCCCCGCAGCCGTTCGCTGCGCTCACTGGCGGGTTCCCTCCAAGCGATCATCCCCACCCGTTCAGGAGCTCTCTTCTTTGTCCAATCTGCTTGAAGCCCTCAACCCCCCTCAGCAAGAAGCCGTCCTGTACTCTGACGGCCCGTTGCTGGTGCTGGCCGGCGCCGGCAGCGGCAAGACCCGCGTGCTGACCCACAAGATCGCCCACATGGTGGCGGAAAAGATGTACGCGCCCAACCACATCCTGGCTGTCACCTTCACCAACAAGGCGGCCGGCGAGATGAAGGAGCGCATCAACCACCTCACCGGCTCGGTCAAAATACCGTGGATGGGCACGTTCCACTCCATCTGCGTGCGCATTCTGCGGCACTCCGGGGAGGCCATCGGCATCCCCCGCACCTACACCATCTATGACCGGGACGACCAGGTCGGGATGGTCAAGGACGTCATGAAAGTCAAGAACATCGACGAGGAGAACCTGACCCCGTCGAACGTCCTGGCCCGCATTTCCAAGGCGAAGAGCCGCCTGGAGACGCCCGACGAGTTTGCTCGCCGCGCCGAAGACCCCGACGCCACCGTCATCACCACCGTCTACCGCGAATACCAGGCTCGCCTGTACGCGAACGGGGCGCTGGATTTTGACGACCTGCTCATGCGCACGGCCGACCTCTTCGAGAAACACCCGAACGTGCTCCAACACTGGCGCGAGCAGTTCGAGTACACCCTCATCGACGAGTATCAGGACGTCAACTACGCCCAGCACGTCCTGGTGCAGCAGATCGCGCGCCCCACCGGCCGCATCACCGCGGTCGGCGACGACGACCAGAGCATCTACTCGTTCCGGGGCTCTGACGTCGAGCTCATCTTGCGATTTGAAAAGGACTTTGCCGGCGCCAAGGTGATTAAACTGGAGCAGAACTACCGCTGCACCGGGAGCATCCTCGACCTGGCCAATCACGTCATTGCGCAGAACGTCATGCGCAACAACAAGGTGCTGTGGACGACCAACCAGAAGGGCGACCGTCCGGCGCTGCGCCGCCTGCACAACGCTCGCACCGAGGCACGCTGGATCATCCGCGAGATGCGGCGCCACCAGCGGGAGTGGCGGCGGCCGTGGGGCGACTTCGCCGTCTTGTATCGAACGAATGCCCAGTCCCGTCCCCTGGAAGAGGCCCTCATCGAGGAGAGCATTCCGTATCGGATGGTGGGCGGCGTCCGCTTCTTCGAACGGCGCGAGATCAAGGACCTGATGGGCTACCTGTGGGTCCTCGCCAACCCGCAGGACGAAGTCAACCTCAAGCGGATCATCAACACGCCCCCCCGAGGCATCGGCGTCACCACCATGCGGCGCCTGGAAGAGACGGCCGTGCGGGAGCGCAAGACGTTCACCGAGATCCTCCAGGAGCCCGGTCGGGCCGGCGACATGACCCCTCGCACCCTGGCGTCCATCCGCGAGGTGGTCACGCTCATCGCCAAGATGCGCACCCTGTCGGAAACCGCCCCGGTCGCCGAGGTCATCAAGAAGATCATCGACGCCATCAGCTATCGCGATTACCTGGAAAACGACAACCCGGGCGAGTCTCAGGCCCGCCTGGCCAACATCGAGGAACTGGTCAACCTGGCGTCCGAATACACCTCGACCGCCGAAGAGCCCAGCCTGCGCAACTTCCTGGCGGAAAAGGCCCTGGTATCGGATACCGACGCTTACGACGAAAAGGCCGGTGCGGTCACCCTGATGACCCTCCACGCCGCCAAGGGGCTGGAGTTTCCGGTCGTCTTCCTGGCTGGCCTGGAGGAGGACCTGTTCCCTGCGGCCCGCTCCCGCGACAACCCCCCGGAGATGGAGGAAGAGCGCCGTCTTTGCTACGTCGGCATGACGAGGGCTCGGGAAAACCTGTACCTCACCTCCGCCCAGCTCAGGCGGGTGTACGGCGAGGAGCAGGAACGTCTGCTCTCCCAGTTCGTCCGAGACCTGCCGCCCGAGCTGGTGGACGTGCAGGAGGAGCTGGGCATGGAGGAGGAGGTCTACGTGCCTCGCTACCGGCCCGAGACCGTCCCGATCCGTCGCGAGGAACCGACGCCCGGCTGGCAGGGATCGACCTCGGTCAAGACGACCACCCTGCCCCCTTACACCGGCCGCAAGACCCCCAAGCCGACGGCCAAGACCTCGAAGACCTCCAAAACGTCGTCTTCGCGAAGCAGCGGACCCGTTCGCAAGGTCTCCCCCACCTCCATCCAGCCGGCCATGACCCGCCGGCCCACCCCGCCGCGCCCGGTCGAGACCGAGCCACTCTTCCACGCCGGCGACCAGGTCCAGCACAAGGTCTTTGGGGTCGGCCTGGTGGAGAAGGCAGAACGGGACGTCATGACCGTCAACTTCTCCGGTACGGTGAAGAAGATCATGGCGACCTTCCTCACCAATGTCGGCGAGACGAAGCCGAGAGGCCTGGATGCGGGTGACCTGCGCCCTGGCGACCGCATTCGACACCCCCACTACGGCGAAGGCGTGCTCAAAGAGCTGGAGTATCGCAACGGGCATCCGCACGTCGTCTTGATGTATGCTGACGAGGTGCGGACTTTCCCGGTGGCGGGGACGCCGCTCGAACTGGCCTGATCGTGGAGGTCGAGACCCTCGAGTCTTTGCGCGCACAGTTGCGGCACCACGAGTACCGCTACTACGTGCTCAACGATCCGGAGGTCTCCGACGTCGAATACGACAAGCTGTATCGGGCCTTGGTCGATCTGGAGAAGGCCCACCCGGAGTGGATCACGCCCGACTCGCCGACGCAGCGGGTCGGGGGCCAGCCGGTGTCGGGTTTTCGCCAGGTCGAGCACCGCGTGCCCATGCTCAGCCTGGACAAC
>DASYBA010000887.1:0-7073 GCA_036501005.1 Candidatus Xenobia bacterium
CAGCTTGCGCTTGCTCATCACCGTGTGGGTCAAGTTGAGGCGGGCAAACTCGATCTGCTGCGGGTGGCACGGCGTGTGCAGCTCGTCGAGGAACCAATCGTACAGCGGCCGATGGTTCTCGAACTCGAGCGTACAAATGGAATGGGTAATGCCCTCGATCATGTCCGACAGGCCGTGGGCGAAGTCGTACATCGGATAGATGTGCCACTTGTCGCCGGTGCGGTGATGGTGGGCGTGCTTGATCCGATAGATGGCCGGATCTCGCAGGTTCAGGTTGGGTGATGCCATGTCGATTTTGGCTCGCAGCACCGCTTCGCCTTCAGCCATGTCGCCGCGATACATCTTGTCGAAGAGGGTCAGGTTCTCGGCCACCGGGCGATCCCGATACGGGCTGTTCTTGCCGGCCTCGGTCAGGGTGCCCCGATGGTCTTTGATCTCCTGCGCCGACAAGCTGTCGACGTAGGCCTTGCCCTCCTTGATGAGCTGCACGGCGAATTCGTACAGCCGCTGGAAGTAGTCGGACGCGTAGAACAGCTTGTCGCCCCAGTCGAAGCCCAGCCAACGGATGTCGTGCATGATGGCGTCGACGTACTCGACTTCTTCCTTGGCGGGATTGGTGTCGTCGAACCGCATGTGGCAGACGCCCTGGTAGTCGAGGGCCAGGCCGAAGTTCAGGCAGATGGACTTGGCGTGGCCGATGTGCAGGTAGCCGTTGGGCTCTGGTGGGAAGCGGGTGACCACCCGTCCACTGTTCTTGCCGCCCTGCAGATCCTCATCGATGATGTTGCGAATGAAGTTGGGCGCAACGTTGCTTTCCATGACCGTCATTTAAAGGCACCCTCCAGGGCTCCTTGGTTTCGTCGGAGGCGCCGGGCCCCCTGCGCTCGAATGCATGGGGCGTGCAGTACCGGGTGCCGTTCAATCGCCCCCAGATTGTCGGCTCCGAACTCGATTACATCCGGGCCGCGGTCGAGGGCGGGCATCTGTCGGGCAACGGCCGCTTTGCCCAGCAGTGCCAGCGCTGGCTGGAAGAGCAGGTGGGATGCCACCTGGCGCTGCTCACGCCGTCTTGCACGGCGGCCCTGGAGATGGCGGCCCTGCTGCTCGACCTGGCCCCCGGAGACGAGGTCATCATGCCCTCCTACACCTTCGTCTCCACCGCCAACGCGTTTGTGCTGCGGGGGGCGGTGCCGGTCTTTGTGGATATCCGTCCGGACACCTTGAACCTGGACGAGGCGCTCGTCGAGGCCGCCGTGACCCCCAGGACGCGGGCCATCGTGGCAGTCCACTACGCCGGGGTCGGATGTGACATGGAAGTGCTGGCCGCGGTGGCCCAACGCCACGGCTTGTCGCTGGTGGAAGACGCCGCGCAGGGCCTCCAGTCGACCTGGCGCGGTCGCCCGCTCGGCAGCATCGGACGGCTGGCGGCCCTGAGCTTTCATGAGACGAAGAACGTCATCGCGGGTGAGGGCGGGGCCTTGCTGGTCAACGATGCGGAACTGGCGGAGCGGGCTCGCATCATCCACGAGAAGGGGACCAACCGGTCACAGTTCTTCCGCGGCATGGTCGACAAGTACACCTGGGTCGACGTGGGATCGTCCTTCCTCCCCAGCGAGTTGATCGCAGCCTTCCTGTACGGACAGTTGGAGCACGCCGAGAATATCACGGCGGACCGCCTGGCGGTATGGAGCAGGTACCACGCCGGATTCGCCGGGGCGGAAGCCGCCGGGCTGCTTCGACGGCCGGTGATACCGGCCGACTGTCGCCACAATGCCCACATGTACTATCTGCTCTTCCCCGACCTGGCGCGGCGCACGGCCTTCATTGCGGGTCTCTCCGAGGCGGGCATCCTGGCGGTCTTCCACTACGTCCCCCTCCACCTGTCGCCGGCCGGCCAGCGCTACGCGCGAGCGGCCGGAGACCTTCCGGTCACCGTTCGGGTCGGAGAGACGTTGGTGCGCTTGCCCATGTTTGGCGGCATGCGACCGAAGCAGATTTCGGATGTCCTGGAAGCAGCCGACAGGCTCCTGGGCCGGGTGCAGCGAGCATGAGTGTGCGAAGGGCGAGGCACAGGCCAGCGGGATGGTAGGCCATCTCGCATGCTCGTGTAGAGTGTCTAGCCTCCCACCGTGCCGTCCAATACGTGGACGTCTGAGGGTACCGTGTCCACCATGTGGACGTCGGTCATTCACGCCAGGCCTTGATGCAGGGTTTGGTAAAGTCTGGTATCCAGCGACTTCGTCTGCAGCATGATCTCTTCGATACCCAGCGCCTCATAGCCCGAAGCGACCTGTCGCAGGTGGTCGACGGAGCCGACCAGCAGCGAGCGGAGACGCTCTTCACGAGACAAGTCGGGCCCCCACTCCGCCCGTTTCAGGGCAGCCTCTTCTGCGTCGTCGGTGAGATGGAACACCCATGCCAGGGAACGGCGGACGCTGCGTGGATCCCGACCAGCAGCCCGGCAGTGCTCGTCCAGGACCGTCATCTTGCGGGCAATGTCTGGCAGTATCCCCTGCACGTTGGAGATGTCCGCGTATCGCGCCGCGGTGCGAAGGGTGCGCTTCTCGCCCCCGCCGCCGATGAGGAGTGAAACTGCACCTCGGGGGTTGAAGGGTGCCCGATCCAGCGGGTAATAGCGAGACTCGCGGGTGACGGGAAGAGGTTCGGTGAGCAGGGCCCGGATGCTGGCCGCCGCCTCTTCGAGGCGATCCTGGCGTTCACGGAGGCCAGGAAAATCCAACCCAAACGCCCGATGCTCCCGTTCGAACCACGCCGCGCCGAGACCGAGGGTGACCCGCCCCGGCGCCATCGCATCGAGCGTGCACGCCATCTTGGCCAGCAGTGCGGGGGGGCGAAAGGTGTTGGCGCTGACCAGGCAGCCCAGCTTGATGCGCCGAGTCGAGACGGCCAGGCCGGCCAGAAAGGTCCAGGCGTCGTACGTGGGCTGGCTCTCGTCGCCCCGCTTGGGCGGCGGGAGCAGGTGATCGGGAAGCCAGAGGCTGTGCCAGCCTTGCGCATCCAACGCGACGGCCAGCTCACGCACGGCCTCCCAGGTGCCCACGCTGTTGGCAAGCTGCACGCCAAATCTCACGCCGTGGCGTTACCCCCACCGCGCTGGCTTTCCTGCGCCGTTTTGCGTACACCGGAAACGGTGCGGAGGCTAACGCCGGCTCTTCTGAGTGGAAGCTGACGCCTTCGGGGAGGCCGACGGTTTGGCCGACGGCAGCGCGACGGGCGTTGAGTTGTCCGTCGGGTCCTCGTCGGGGTCCAGGCTGGGCTCCGCCGTCGGATTCTTCTTGTCAGGCTTCTCCGGCATCGGCACGGGCGCAATACCGAAGTGTCGCATCGCATCGCGCCCGATGATGTGGAACACGGGCGCCGCTACGGCGCCCCCGTAGATGGCGTCCTGCGGCTCCTGGATCTTGACAATCAGGGCGATCTTGGGATTTTGCATGGGCAGGAAGCCCAGGAACGACCCGATATAATGGCGGCCGCTGTACGACCCGTTGTGTTCGACCGAGGCCGTTCCCGTCTTGCCACAGACCGGGTAGCCGCGCACCTCGGCGTTCGTGCCCGTGCCCTTGGTGACCACCTGGCGGAGAATCTTGACCATCCGCTCGGCCGTCTCCTCACGGATCGGATGCCCCACCGCCTGAGGCGGAAAGATCTTGACGGCGTGCCCGTCCGGCCCCAACATCTCTTTCACCAGGCGGGGCTTCATCATCTTGCCGTGGTTGGCGATGGCCCCCATGGCCCGCACCAGTTGCAGCGGCGTCGCTGTGGCGCCCTGGCCATAGGCGATGGTGGCCGTATTGATCTGCTCCCACAATTTGAGCGGCGGAATGTCGCCCGGGCTTTCGCCGGGCAGACAAATGCCCGTCGGATCGCCAAACCCGAACCGGCGAAGATAGTGGTGGAACGTCTTCTTTCCGATATACAGGGCAATGGACGCCGCGCCCGTGTTATACGACTCCTGGATGATCTCCGGCAGGGCCGCCATGCCCCCCTCCGCGCCTTCGCCCGCCTCGGCGTTATGCAACGTCCAGCCCTGCACGTTGATGGTACCGCCCGCCGAGAATACCTGGGTCTCGTTCACCTTGCCGGAGTCCAGAGCGCCCGCGGCCAGGAACACCTTGAAGGTAGAGCCTGGCTCGTACTCGTCGGTCACGGCCCGATTGCGTTTATCCGCGGGGGGTGCCTTCGAATAGTGTCGATGGTCGTAGGTGGGGTAGTTGGCCATCGCCAGGATGTCGCCGGTCTTGATGTCCATCACCACGATGCTGCCCGACTCGGCCGAGTGCTTCTTGACGGCCTTCTCGATCTCGCGCTCGCAGAGGTACTGCAGGGTCTCGTCGATGGTCAGCACCAGACTGTTCCCCGGCCGGGCGGGCGTGATCTTGCTCCAGCCCCCGGGGATCATGGTGCCGTCGCGATCCATCTCGGCCTCGAGCGTGCCATCCTTGCCCTTCAACTGGTTGTCGAAAACGGCTTCGAGGCCTTCCAGACCATTGTCGTCCATGCCGGTGTACCCGATAAGGTGCGATCCCAGGGCCCCCTTCGGATAGAACCGCCGGCCAGTCGACTCGTGCAGGAGGAAGACGCCCGGCAGCTTCATCTTCTCGACCTTGTCGGCCACTGCCAGGGAGACCTTGCGCTTCATCCAGACGAACGTGCCGGGCGTGCTGAGAAGCCGATAGGCCCGATCGGGGGGCATCGACAACACGTCCGCCAGGGCGTAGGCCGTCGAGCTGGGATCCGCGACCTGTGCGGGGTTGGCCGCCACCGAAGGCAAGCCGATCGAAGTGGCCAGCAACTGCCCGTCGCAATCCATGATGGACCCTCGCAGCGCGGGCACCGACATGCTGCCGATGTGTTCGTCTTTGCCCCGCTCCTTGAGCGAGACCCCCTTCTCGAGAGGGCGTACCTGGTCCAACGCCTGCACCCGCACCAGCCGTACGGCCAATCCGGCATAACAGGCCAACATCAAGTAGAACAGCACAATCAGGCGGGTCTTGATGTTAGGGTTCCACTTCGTCGTCATGGGTCCTCAGCAGCGCTGCATGGAGCATGGCGCTGCTTTCAGATCTACCCTGAATTTCCTTCAACCTACTTGAATTATTTTTCAGGTGGAGGGGACCAGCCGGGGAGCGAACTATCGCATATGACCCTGCATCAGAGAAGGTCCGTGCCGACCGGTCGATTCGAGATCGTCCGGGGGGAGGTGGTTCCACTCATGCCCACTGGCGACGTCCACAGCGACGTAGAAGGCCGGGTCTACCGTGTGCTGAGCGACCTGGAGGAGGCCGGACTAGGACTGGCTCGAGTCGGTGAAGTCGGCGTCGTCGTCGTAAAAGACCCCCTGACCGCCCGGGGTGCCGACGCCGCTTTTCTGCTTCGGGAACAGTTACCCCATCGGACGTCCAAAGAAGGATACTTGCTGACCCCCCCGGCTCTGGTGGCTGAGGTCGTTTCTCCCAACGACCGGGCATCTGAGATTCAGGCAAAGGTTCTGGAGTATCTGAAGGCCGGCGTGAAACTGGTCTGGGTGATCGATCCCGGCACCCGCACCGTCAACGTACACCTGCCCGACGGCAACGCCCGGACCCTGCAATCCAACGACGTGTTATGGGCCCCCGGGGTTTTTCCCGACCTGTCGGTGTCTGTCGCCACGCTCTTCAAAGGTCTCGACCGTTTCAAACCGGTCCCTCCGGCGCAGCCCGACGCTTAAATCGACCCGTCGAGAGACGCGTTCACCTCGTGCAACGTTTTGAGATACAGATACAGGTACTTCCCGCTCACGTCGGCCAGGGTCCGGCTGCCACGGGAAATGACGATGGCCGGGTCAGTGTCGGGTTCGATCAGACGCCACACCTTCAAGTCTCCCAACTGAACCATCGGGATCTGGCGGACCTTCTGGAAGTACGGATCGTTCGGATCGATGTCCGGCTTGGCCGCCGCTCGGCAGGCATCGACGAACTTGTGCCAGTCGGCCGCCGAGAAGTCATAGTGTGCAGTCTCCTTGCGCCCGGCAAAGTCTACCGAAACCGTAGCCGGCGGATGGGCCGCAAACGTAATGTCCGCGTCTTCCAGGGGCACCTCCTGGGCCCACGCTACCGCACAGCACGCCAGGAACATCAACACAAATCGCTTCATGCCCCGCCACTTAAGCGCCCGCCCGCAGGGACCTGCTACCCGAAAGCCAATCACCGAAGCCCATGATCAAGCCCCTGGGCGCCCACCTGACCACGGGCGGCGCCGACTTCGCCGTCTATTCGCACCACGCCCACGCCGTCGACCTGGTCCTGTTCGAGCGCCCCACGAACAAAACCCCGTCGGCCGTCGTCCCCATGGCCCCCACCGACCGATACCACTGGGAAGCTCACATTCCCGGCGCCCAAGCCGGCCTCATCTACAGCCTCCGGGCCCACGGCCCCTGGGACCCGAACCACGGCCACCGCTTCAACTCCGACCGTCTCCTGGTCGACCCCTACGCCCGCGCCATCACCGCCACCGCGGACCACACCACCCTGCAGCGCACCCTCCCGCACGCCAAGCGCCCGCCGGTCCTCGCCCACCTGCCCCGCGCCATTCTGGTCGACGAGGCCTTTGACTGGCAGGGCGACGTCCACCCCGACATCGCCTGGTCCGAGACCATCATCTACGAAACCCACGTGAAGGGCCTGACCGCCCACCCCTCGAGCCGGGCCCAGCACCCCGGGACCTATCTCGGCGTCATCGATTGCATCCCCTATTTCCAAGACCTCGGCATCACGGCGCTGGAGTTCCTGCCCGTCCACCACTGCCAGTCCGAGGCCGCCGTGCTGGCCCGAGGCCAGACCAACTACTGGGGCTACATGACGCTGGGATACTTCGCGCCCGACCGGCGCTTCTGCTCATCTCTCGACCTGGACGCCCCGGTCAAAGAATTCAAGACGATGGTCCGTGCGCTGCACCAGGCCGGCATCGAGGTCATCCTCGACGTGGTCTACAACCATACCTGCGAAGGCCCGGCCGACGGTCCGACGCTGTCCTGGCGGGGGCTGGACAACCGCGCCTTCTACGCCCTGTCGGAC
>DASYBA010000888.1:0-1778 GCA_036501005.1 Candidatus Xenobia bacterium
GTGCTGTCGGCGAGGCCATTTAGGCACCCCAATGCCGAAAGGCGGGGCAACAGATCAGCCGAACCGGGAACGACGGACGAAGGCCTGAACGATCGGGAGGGGCCAGTAGGCTGTCTTTTACCAGCATCTACAGCGGAGACATCAACATGTTGTGGTGCTCTCTGAAATCACTATGGACGCGTCCGGCCTTGAGTTGCACGCCCAGGACAATGTCCTGGAGCCTCCGATAGCCACGCCACATCGTCTGCCAGCCGGGCTCGCCGTCCCCCTTGCGGTCCAGGAATCCACCCAGCCGGGCCACCGCACGGACGAAATCGCGGGCCGTCTTGATTGACTCCCCAAGGCTCTTGAGAACCTGTCGTTCCTCGGTGGTCGCCGCCGAGGCCGCTGGGGCTTCCGCTCCGTCGCGACCCCACCACCGCAGTTGCAGCACTCGCACCGCCACGATCGCCAGCACTCCCAGCATCGGCAGCAACGCCTCGGCCGTTTGGAACCGAAGCTTCTCCTCGCCGCAGCCGGTCTTCTCCACCTGGTGAAAATCCTCGATCAGCGGCCGACGCGCATACCAGTCGCGATGCTGGGCCAACTCCTGGGGGCCGACCGCCGGCAGCGAACTGAGCAAGATCCACTCCAGCGGCTCCTCGACGTCCGCTGGCGGGTGCGACTCCCAGATGCGCTCGACCCAGACCCGCATCGGCACCCAGTCGGGATGGACGCCATGCACCAACTTCGGCACCAGGAACCAGGCCCGCGCCGCAGCCATCCGGACCCGCGCCGTCCGTTCCGGGCGGCCTCCCTGGCCGGGGATGATCACCTCTCCCTCGGCCTGCGATGGCAGCGAGCGGACCCAGGGCTTGAGCAGCCGACACGGGCCATCGGCCGTCGGGCCGATGGCGATCTTGCGGTCCTTGCAGGCGCGGAAGAGGAACTGGTGGCCCTGGTCCAGGGAGGCCTTCATCACCTCGAAGCTATCGGAGCCGCGGTCGGCGACATCGATCCAGCACGCCCGGTCCGGGGCGGCCCCCACGCCGCGGATGCCGCGCTCCCACAAGTCCGATTCGCGAGCCCGTCTCTGCCTGGCGGTATGGGTCTCGGATCGGGGGATGGGCGTGCGCGTGACCACCTGCTGGAAGGCCAGGCCCAGGATCTTGCGAGTGTCGGCCTCGATCGCCAGGCTGTTGTGCTGCAAGAATCCCCGACCCTGGCCGTTGCCCACCGGGCCGGTCCCCTCCAGGGCGTAGTGGGAGGTGAAGTTCAATTCGGTGGTGTCATGGAGGATCAGGATGGTGGTGTTGGCCCGCTCCATCTGCTGGCGTGTCAGGGCGAAGTGGGTGGCGGTGACGGCGGAATGGGTGACTTCCGGGCGGTTGCAGAGGCGATAGACGGCGCGGAGGGGGTTCCAGGAGAAATGCCCGGGCAACGAGCCCTCGGGTTGGTGGGCCAGTTGTGCGGCGGTCTCCACGAGCCGGCGGGTGCGTCGTTTGTCCCCGACGTCGACCCCGGCGAAATTCGTTTCAGCCCAAGTAAGAGGCTTGGGGAAAGAGAGGGCGGACATGGCCGTAGCTCCGTCTCTTAAGTCGCAACCCGTCAATTGTTTACGATAGAATAATTGTAGGCGCAAAGTTGGTAAAAGACAGGTCCGTAGCCCAGGGTGAAACCCTGGGAATGAATGACCGATCGGAAAAACAAGCCCTGGAAGGGCGGCCGTCCGGACGCGATCGGAGCCGACTGTCGCCCTTCCAGGGCTCGTTGGATCTCCTGGCCACCGGGGACCCAGG
>DASYBA010000889.1:0-4441 GCA_036501005.1 Candidatus Xenobia bacterium
AGAGCAAGGTCAACAGCGTGCTGGCCTGCCACGATATGGGCACGAGATTGCGACCCGTCAGCAGCATGTTGATGACGTGGGCGTGGATGGCGACGCCGGCCATCTCTTTGTGGGACACCAGGTTGAAGGGCGTCAGATGGAGGTCGTCGCTGGTGCCCGAGCCCACCAGCACCGTCTTGCCGGCAAAGGCCGCATGCAGCTTGTCCGTCTCGTGCCGGTGGATCATGCCGAGGACGTCCACCATCGACCAGCTTGGAAAGGGACCCGCGGGCCGATACGGGATGTTCGAGCCGGCATAGTTGATGTAGGCGTAGCCGCCATGAAACATGGGCACGCCGGCGGTCGTCTTCGGCGATGCCAGGAGTGGGGCAAACCCGGGGATGGCGGGCAGAGGCCAGGTCGCCTTGTTCGAGTCTGCCATGACGTCGGCCTGGCCGATCGGCACGGGCGGCAGCCACTGAAACCGCTTGACGTCGTCGTAGTCGCCGGTCAGGTTGAGGTGGCCCACAGCGTCGTAGCCCACGACCAGCGCCAGGTCTGCAGTGGGGAGGACAATCCGGGGCTTCCCTTCTTCGGGAAAGTCGGCCGCCGCGCCCAGCATCACGTGACCGGCGCCGGCCCGCTGCACCGCGTCGTTGAGCGGCGTCAGCGCATTGTCCAGCTTGGGATAGCCGATGCGATAGTAGGCGTCGTCGAAGCGGGACAACACGGCATCGATGCCTACCACGCGGGCTCCCGCATCCAACAGGCCGCCGGTCAGCTCCGCATACCACGGTAGCCACAGCACCGAGGGGACCTGTCGCATGGCATCGTCGGCATAGGTGTCGTCGTCGATCAGGATGACGGCGATGTCGGGGCTCACCGGGACCGTCTGCCGCGTCCACTCTCGGGCGCAAAAGCGGAAGTCCAGCGACTTGCGCTCCAACCAGTGCATGGCTCGAGTGTCGTGCAGGGCGCAGACCAGGCACCCCGCCACCAGGCCCACCAGGAGGGCCTTGGCGTTCAATGGACCGTCGACACGATGGGAAAGTCCTGGCCGCTGCTGGCCTGCACCACGTCTTGCGTGTCTCCGCCCTGGTATTTTCGAGTCAGGGCCGGGACGGCGTCATCGACATATTGCAGCAGGGCGTTTACCGTCACTTCCCCGGAGCGATTGGGGCGGGCCGCGGGCTTGCCGCCTTCACCCAGGCCGTGCAGGATGGCATAGGTCAGCACGCCGTGGCGCAGGGCGGGAATCTCCTTGGCGGTCTGCGACCCCTTCGACGCCGCAATGAGAAAGGACCCGCTGTCGTGCGCCAGCCGAGCCACCGCCAGCGTCTCGGCGGGCAGGTCCCGGGTGGACAGCAGGCGGCCCAGCGTGCCTGCGGCTGCGCCCGAATGGCAGGCGTCCAGCACCAGCACCTGCTTGGTGGCAGGGATGTGGGTAAGGGCCTCTCCCAGCTCGACGGAAGACAGGCCAGACGCCCGCACCGACTCCTGGGAGTCCTTGCGCACGTCGTACGGCAGGTAATAGAACAAGTCGCCCAGCACCGTGCCGTGACCGGCCAGGTAGATGACGACGGCGTCGCCCGGCGAGGTCGCGGTTTCGAGGCCATGCAGGGCCTGCAGGATGCCTTGCTTGGACGCCTGGCCGTCGATCAGGAGCACCGGCTTGACCGCCGAGAACAGGCCCGGCTTGAAAAAAACGGCGATAGAGCGGGCATCGTTGGCGGCACAAGAGAGGGAGAGCCCGCTCTGGTAGTGGTCGATGCCGACCGCCAGGACGTACAGGACGGGGCGGCGTTCAGGCGCCTGGCACGTGACCTCCACGTCATCGCCCCGACTGTCGATACTGCCGTCGCGGTTGGAGGCCGATAGATGCAGATGGTTCGGTCCAGAGGCCAGGCGGGCATGGAACGTCACGACGTTGCCCTGCAAACTGCCGGAGCCGGGCAAGCGATGCCCGTTGAGAAAGAGCACGGGCCGCGAGGTGCCGCCGCCCTCGTCGGTCAACCGGGCCCTTACCACGATGTCGGACGGCACTTTGTCGCCGCTATCTGGAGACAGGATGGTGACGCGGGGTGGGGGCGGCAGGTGGGTGATGTCGTACTGGGGCGGGGGCGGGGCGGGGGCACTCTTGGCCGCCGGCATGCCGGTGGCCATGTTGGTGGTCAGCTCCGCGCTGCGCCGGTCGGTCAGGGGTTCTGCAGGTTTCAATGCCTGCGCCAGGAGAGCCGGCGTGTAGTAGCGATTGAAGAACTGCTCCAGACCGTAGACGTGATCTCCGATACGCCACTCCATCAGGCGCTGCCCGCCGCTCGAACCGTCGAACCGGCCATTGGCGTCGGTCACCACCCAGTCGTGGCCGCCGTCCATCTGCACGGCCTGCGCCCTCTCGACCCCGTGGTCGAAAAATCGCAGGGTGGCATCCCGGCCGGCCGTCACCAGGAGCCGGCCATCGGGCGAGAAGGAAACGGCCTGGCCGCCATGTTCGACAAGGTCTATCGCTTGCGGCGATTTGAGGTCCCACTGCAGCACGCGGCCGTCCTGCAACGCCACGGCCAGCCGGCCGGACCGATTGAAGGCCAGGGCTGAGGGACTGCCCGGCAGGTGCACGATGCGAGGGTCGGCGGCCCGGTCGGCGGGCCAGGCATAGAGGAAGCCGCCGTCGATGGCGGCCACGACCGTCTTGCCGTCGGGGCTCACGGCCACATCCGATACGCCTTTGTAGTGTTCCGCGATGGGCCGCGAGAGATAGACGGTCTTGGTGGGGACGTCCTGCTGGCGCACCTCGCCGGCGAAGTGGCCGCTGATCAAGGTGCGGTTGTCGGGGGCGAAGGCCAGCGACGATACACCGAACTCGTCTTGTGGGGGGTAGGTGACCAGCACCTCGCCGCTCTTCGTATCGAATACGGAGATGTAGCCGCTGGCGTTGCCGGCGGCCAGTCGGCGGCCGTCGGGGCTGAACGCGAGGGATTCAACATGGAGCCGGAAGACCCGCCCAGGAGGGGCCAGCTTTCTCAGGATCTGCCCGGTGGGAGCCTCCAGCAGTTCGACTTCGCCTTCGTCATCGCCCACCGCGATGAGATGACCGTAGACGGCCAGCGGCCCGCTCTGGCTTTCGCCTCGGGCCACGGTCCACCGAATGCGCCCGGTGGCCAGATTCCACAGGACCACCTCTTGATGCGTGGTGGTCACCAGTCCTTCGCCGCCGGGCAGGAAGGCCACCGACTGGAGCGGCACCGAGTGGCCTACGTACTGGCTGCGCAGGCGGCCGTCCAGGCCGAAGGAGCGGGCCGTGCCGTCGGAATAGCCGACCAGGACGCCCTGGCTGTCGCTGGCAAAGGCGACCGCGGATGGCCGTTCGGTGCCGTATTGGAACTCATTGTCGATATGGCCGTCGTGCGTGCCGATGACGTCGATGGTGCCGTCGGACGTCGACGTCACCAGGTGGTGGCCGTCGGGGCTCCAGGCCACGAACTTGGCATTCTTGTCGATGCGATAGCGCAACTGGCCTTGCTTATCGAACACCTGCACCTGGCCGGCCGCGGCGGCCAGGCTGCCGTCCGGGCCATAGGTCATGAGACCGCCCGTAACCTTCTTCCGATCGTCGCGGGGCGCCGACTGCCGAGGCTGGGCTTCCGATTGGGCCTGGATTTCGTCGACGGCGACCTGGCCGCCGTCGCCACTGGTCACCTGCTGGCCATCGGGGCTGATGTCGAGTCCGGCGTGGGCGTCGCCCGGCAGGGTCTTCATGAGCCGGGCGTGGCCCTGGTCCAGCTTCCACAGACGGATCTCGTCTCCGACCCCGGTCAAGAGTTCGCTGTCGCCGGAGAAACGCACGAAGATGGGATTGTAGCCGAAGTCGATAGGAACCTTGGCAGGTTGCAGGCTGTCGACCTGGACGGGGAGGATGGGATCCGATACGTCCCACAGGGTGACGGAGCTCCAGGTTGCGACGGCCAGGAGGCGGCCGTTCGGGCTGAGGGCCATGGTAGAGACCCCCTCGCCGTTGCCAGGTCTGGTGGGAACGGCCTCGGTGCCCTGCACGCGGGCCGTCTTGGCGTCCCAGATCTTGAACGTGCCGTCCTGGCCGCCCGTGAAGACCAGGCGGCCGTCCCGGCTGGGCACCACCGCGGTGATCGGGCCGTGGTGGCCGTTCTGCACCAGGAGATGGGGCGCGTCGGCGTGGACGGGCAGCGCCCACAACAGGCAAGCGAGGACGAAGCTGCGGACGCGCACGATGGGTACAGCCTCCTTGAGAGCACACCGGTTTCGCCGGTACGGACCGGCGTCCTGGGTGTGTCGCCAGGAGGCCTGGGTTATTTCGAGACGACTCGGGTCGTGGCCGATGCCGTCATCACGGGTCGTGGCTGGGCGTCGCGGACGGACGACTCGTAGCCGGCTGCGGCCATGGCCGCCGCGCCCAGGAACAGGCCCAGGATGGCGAGAGCCGTGGCGC
>DASYBA010000890.1:0-9787 GCA_036501005.1 Candidatus Xenobia bacterium
AAAGCCTCCCCCATGGAGAGCGTGTCGGCCAGGTACGGCCCCGCCACGTCTCGCTCGTCGTGACGAAAGCCTCCGCCGGGCACGGCCCGGTGCTCGCCAATCCAGGTCGCAGCCTGTATCGCTTCAGCCTGGGCCGTCTCGTCCCCGGTCATGTCGTAGTAGACCGCCAGGGCCCGGATGGCGAGGCCGTTTTCCCGAGCATACTGATGCTTGTCGATACGCGGGACGCCCAGCTTGCGCCTTTCGCCATCTGATAGCGAGTAGTAATGCCGGCTTTCCCTGGCCGCCACGAGATCGGCATCCTGGCTGGTATAGAACGCCCCGTTGTCGCCCCTGAGAAAGTGCACGAGGTAGCCGTGGATCTGTTCTGCCGCGTGGCGATAACGCACGTTGTGGTAGCGCTGCCAAGCCATGCTGTAGATGCGGAGATTGTTGGCCTGCATGGCCATGATCTTTTCATAGTGCGGGTGGGTCCATACCCCGCCATCGGAATACTGGCAGACGCCGCCCCACACCGGGTCGATCAACTGCAACTGGGCGTCCAGCGTCTGGCGGGCCATTTTGTCCAGGTGGTGGTCCATGGCGTATTCGACACAGTCCCAGTCGAGGAACTTCTGGGCGTCGCCCCAACTGCCCAGCTTGTCGTCGTAGCGGGCTTTATAGCGGTTGACCGTCGCCTGGCGAACCGTCGCCGAGAGCGTCCCCGAAGTGGGAAAGTGCGGCGTGACGGCTCGCACAACGGAAGGTCCGGGCGTCGGATCCTGCACGGTGGCCTGCAGCAGCGAGCGCATCCGAAGCGGCGGGATGTAGCCAGCGAACTTGACCAGCTCGGTGCCGTCCGGCTTGAGGATGATGGTGGCAGGCCAGCCGTAGTCTTCGTAGCGGTTGGAAATGTCGGGGCGGGCGTCCTGATCGACCTTCACGGCCACATAATGCCGACCGATTTCTGCCACGACGGCGGGATTCCGGTACGTTTCCTCGTCTTGGACGTGACACCAATGGCACCACACCGCCTCGACGTCCACCAGGACGAGCTTATGATCTCGGCGAGCCTGGTCAAAGGCCGCCTGCGACCACGGCTGCCAGACCACGCCGGCCCAGGCCAGTCGAGCACAAAGAGTCCACAGAAAGAGAGCAGTCCAGTAGCGCATGGCCCCATCCTAGCGCAAGACGGGCCCGGAGGCCAGACCGAAAACTGCTCAGCAGGGGTTGGGGTCAGCAGTGGGAAAGAGAAGACTGAGGTGATTTTAGACCCATGAGTTTTGGTATGGACCCGGACAGTCTTGTCCTCATCGCAATCTACGCATGCATCGGCCTGGTGGCCCTGGGCCTGGTGTCAGGCCTCATGATCACCATCGTCAGCGCCATCAACGACTCCCCAGGGCACGCCGCCACTTTGCTGGCCCAGCACCCGTGGGATGGGGCCCACGAGCAGCACGGCGAGCACGCCGAACCGGCCGACCACAGCGAAGCCGCCGCCGCCCACTAGACCCATGAAAAAGGCCCCCCGAAGGGGGCCACTGATTAACCGATGGCTAGTTCTTGCCGTCAGTCCCGGCTGAGACCGGTGACTTGGCCATCACCTTCGACTTGAGGGCGTCTCGCATGGCCTCGACCTCGGGGTCACGCTTGGACTCAGCCAGGCCCAGCATCGACTCGCCGATCATCTTGTCGGAGAGCATCATGGCCAGCAGCGCCTCGAACATGCTGCCGGTACCACTCTGCCCGTTGCTGCCGTTGCTGCCCGAGATGAGCATGCGGGGCACCACGTCGACCTTGGACTTCTCGACCGCCTCGGCAAACCGGTTCATGACCTGCTGAGTGAGCTGGAAGCGAGGACCGCCGTAGGCCTTGACCTGCTCTTCGATGGCCACCGCCTGGGCGATACCGATCCGGGCGGCCTTCTCAGCATCGGCGTCAGCCAGCAGTCGAGTGCGCTGGGCTTCGGCTTCGGCCAGAATGCGCACCTTGGCGCCCTCGGCCTCGGCCATCGCCTTCATCTGCGACGCCTGCTGCAGCGACCGCTGATACTCGGCCTTGCCCTGGTTGGTCTGGATCTGGATGCTCAGTTCCGACTCGGTCAGATGAGCTTGCTGCTTGGCGCGGGATTCCGCTTCACGCAGCTCTCGCTCCTTCACGGCCGCCTTCTCCTGCCGACTGTAGGTTTCCACCTGTTCTTCGGCGATCTGGCGGTAGCGAAGCTGGGTCAGGATCTCTTCGATGCGGCTATCGTTGCCGCTGGTCGGCGTCCCGATCAGCACCTCCTGGAGCTCCAGGTTGTACTGCCCGAACTTTTCCTTCATCTCCTCGACCGCCACGTTCTGGATGCTGCTGCGGTCCTGGATCAGTTGGATGACCGTGCGGGTCTGGGCGACGTTCTTGAAGTAGGCCGCCACCATGGGGTCGAGGGTCTGGTCGACCAGGCGCTTGATGTCGCCGAAACGCTGGATGACCAGCGGCGCCTTGCGATAGTCGATATGGACGACGACGGCCAGGGGCAGGGAGGGCTCGAAGGCGTCCTTGGTGATGAGCGATATTTCCGACAGGTTCTCGTCGAACTTGTGTACGCCGGTTTCTCCCTTGCTCCACTTCAGGACGAAGTTGGTGGTCGGGATGATGATGACCCGACGTGCATAGGTGTTGAGAGGGTACTTGCCGGGCAGCATGGCAGTATCCCACACGCCACGGAAACCCTCCGACACCATTTCACCGTGCTTGTAGTCGTCGCCGCTGATGTCCTTTCCGATATCGCCCGTATACGATACCACGACGCCGACGTTGCCCACCTCGATGACGGTCTTGGGAATGGTTTCCACGACCGCAAAGAGTCGATTCAGATAGTAGGTGCCTTCCAGGATCACCTGAAGCTGGCGCCCCCGGTTGCCGCCCGCGGCCAGGAACCGATCCGCGTCCTGAAAGTTGTTGTGGTAGTGCTGCACATCAGCTTGATCCTCGCCGACGATGGGGGCGATGAGCTCACCTTGTGCGAGCGATGCGCCGTCCTGGATGCTCACGATGCCGACCAGGTCGTTGGTAATGACCAGCGGAGAAAAGCCCTGCCGTTCGGCGATCACATCCGACATACGCTGGAACGAGGCATCCTCGTTACGGTTCATGGGCAGGTAGTACAACTGATCGTCGGTGATGACGACAAACTGCGCCAGGTTGATGGCGTAGGTTCCTTCACGCAGGATCTGCCGCTGCGGACCCCGCTGGCCCCCTTTGGTAAGGAAGTCTCGCACGTCGCTGAAATCACGAGCCGTCGAGTTGCTGGCCAGCGTCTGATCTGGCCCCAACTGTTGGCCATCACGAGCGAAGATGTATCCAATCCGGCCTTGCGGAATGGTGACCAGCGGTACCGTGTGGACCGAATAGAAGAACACCGGCCGGAAGTGCATGCCGCCCCTCAGTAGATCGGGCTGGAAGCCGCACTCGCCGTGCATGGCGATGAGGCGGCCATCACTGATCTTGTCCGCGCCCAGCTTCTTTTCGACAATACCCACCCGAGTATTGGAAATAATGCGGATGGATGCCAGAAAATACCATAGCACAATGACCACAGGAATGCCAATCAGCATCAATAACGGTTCCATTGGTTTAATGATGTCCTTTCACACCGTCGAAACCAGAGCAGGTCTGAAACCTCCCAGCCCACGGCGGACACTGAGGTCCGACGCCATCGCGAGAGGAAGGCCTTCTACAATGTCGATGGCGGCCGAGTGCAGCGCCGCCGGCTGCTTGCGTAGACATGGAATTGTGCTGGGGTGGGCTTGCTACACCGGGCCACCCTGCTGGCTAGATTATAGCACATCGCGGGAAATGTGCCAGAGGGGTCAATGCGAGGGACATGATTTACATTCCGGACCGCACAGCGACGGCAAGTGCGAACACGTGGCGCCGGTTGAAGTCGCGGCCGGCGGTGCCCCGCTGCCTTTCTGGCCGCTGGGCAGCGGAGCAAAGACCGGCTTCTCGGTGGTGGGCGAAGGCGACGGCAGCGTCCGGGGCTGGCGTTCCAGGTTGGCCGCCAGCACCGGATAATCGATTTTGGCCTCGGCCATGAGGCGGCGCATGAGAGCCGTCTTGCCGGCCGCCGCCATGATGCCGTCGATGGAGGGCTTGAGGTCCTCGAACCCGGTTCGAACCTGACCGACCTTCAAGAAGAGTTTGCCCCCCAGTGCCTTGATGGGCCCTTCGGCTTTGCCCCCCATGCGGCTCGCCGCCTTCAGCACAGCGTGGGCGACGTCTGGGCCCATTTGATCAGTGATCTGAGCCAAGGTCAGGTACCCCAGGTGTCCCTGGTTGGGCGACTTGATGCGGGTCGCCACGGTGGCAAAATCCTGCCCCGAAGACAACATGGCCGAGACCTTGTGGGCTTGTTCCGGTCGACGGGCGAGAATCACGGACAGGTCGTACTGAGTGAGCTCGTCCTTGTATTCCGAGTAGAAGGCCTGCTCTTGGGCCTGGGTGATGTCCTTCAAGAGCAATTTGCGAAGCAGGAGACGAGCCTGCAGAGACCGCCCCGCGACTTCGACCGCGGCGGCGCTCTTCAGGTTGGCGGTGGCCTGTTGCATGGCCAGCACCGAGTCTGGATCGTCGAGCTTGAGGCCCGCCTTGGCAGCCGCCTGCATGACCACGTCTTGTGCCACCAGCCGATGCAGGACGCGAACGCCGCCCTCCCGCTGCAACACGGCTGTGACCTCGTCGCGGCGAATACCTTCACCGTTGACGGTGGCGACCACCGGGTTGGCCTCGTTGGGCGTCGGCGCAACCGCCACGGAAACCGCGTGGGCCTTGGGCGTGAGGCTGCCCCAGTGGCGCTCGGCGTACTCGTAGTAGCCCGCCAGCAACAAGAACACGTTGAGGGTGGCCAGCAACCATATCCAGCGCACCAACTTCTCCTGCGACATGCGAATCGCAGATTCGGGTCGTGCCTGCCGGCACCTCCCGGAGCAGGGTTTGACTGCGGCGCCCTGAATCCCGGGGGCGCCATGCCCGGTCCCGACTGCGCCTCCCAGACGCCTGAGTGCCTGCCTCCGGGCACCTGGCTCTCCCACCGGGCATTTCGTATCGATCGGGTGCTGGGCCGGGGCGGCTTTGCCTTCACCTACCTGGCGACGGACGTGCTGCTGGCTCGAGAGGTGGCCATCAAGGAGTTCTTTCCGCCGGAGTGCTGGCGAGACGATGGACGGGTGGCCCCCGGGGCCCTCGAGGACGACGTCTTTGCGGCGGCCCGCGAGCAATTCCAGGACGAAGCTCGCCGGCTGGTGCGCTTTCGACACGCGGGGATCGTTACGGTCCATTCGCTATTCGAAGAGAACAATACGGCCTACATGGTGATGGAGTATCTGGAGGGCCGTTCCCTGGCCGACGGGCTTCCCTACCCTATCCCGCAGGCCCTGCGCATCATCGAGGAGGTGGGCAAGGCCGTGGCCGCAGTGCACCAGGCCGGCCTCCTGCACCGCGACATCAAGCCGGACAACATCATCGAGACCGCCGATCGCATCGTGCTGATCGACTTTGGCACCGCCCGGGAATACCTGGCAGAGAAGACTCGGCGGTTGACGACCATCCTGACGCCGCAGTATGCGCCCATCGAGCAGTACAGCCCGCAAGGCCAGCGGGGTCCGGCCACCGATATCTACGCGCTGGCCGCGACCTTCTACCACCTGGTGGCCGGGCAACCGCCCCCCACCGCGACCGAGCGGGTGCAAGGCCTCCCCCTCTGCCCTCCGCCCGTTCTGCCGGGCGAGCTCTGGCCGGCCATCGCCCGAGGGCTGGCGGTGGAACCGGAGGCCCGCTGGCAGCGGGTGGAGGACTTTCTGGCCGCGCTGGCGCTGGCCCCAGCGCGGATCGACGTGCCGGAGGGCCCTCTCGCGGCCTCACCCGCGACCCGCCTCCGCGGCCACCGGGGTATCGTGCGGGCGATTGCCCTCGGCCCGTCGCTGGTGGCCACCGGGGCCGAGGACAGGACCATCCGGGTGTGGGAGAGCGGCGCTCTGGTCCGCTGCCTGGACGGTCACACCGGTTGGGTGACGGCGGTCAGGTTCGTGGGCGATCGTCTCCTGAGCGGGTCGCACGACAAGACGGTCCGACTCTGGGACGTGAGCCGGGGCCAGTTGTTGGAGAAATGGGAGGTCCGAGACCACGTCTTGTCGCTGGGCGCCACGCCGGACGGGCAACGGGTGGCAGCCGGCCTGCAGAATCGCAGCCTGCAGGTGTGGTGCGGCGGTCAGGTGACGGCCAGCCAGGGGGGCTTTCCAGGCCGCGTGGTCTCCGTAGACTTCAACCATGACGGGGCCTGGCTCGCCATGGCGGTCAGCGGGGATGCGAAGGTCTGGATCGTGGACCCCAGGGGCCACACGCGGGCCACGCTGGAGGGCCACGTGGCCGCGGTGCGATGTGTGGCCGTATCGGCCGTGGGTCTGGCCAGCGGTGCAGCGGACGGGGCGGTGTGTCTGTGGGATGTGGCGCAAGGCACCGTGCGCAAGGTGCTGGGGGCGGGTCGCCGCGAGGTCGTGAGTCTCTCGTTCGGGGCCGGCGGCCGCTGGCTGGCGGTGGGACGGAAGCGGCAGGTGGTCGACGTGTTCGACGTGGTGGAGGAACGGCTTGTGCTGACGTTCGAGGCGCACGAGCGGGAACTGACGGCGGTGGCCCTGTCGGGCGATGGGCGGCGGCTCTTGACGGCGTCGGCCGACGAGACGGTCCAGGTGTGGGAGATTGGCCCGCGATGATGCGATGGTGGCTGGTGATCCTGATGCTGGTGTCCGGGCGGGCATGGGCGGCCGTGCCCAGCCCCAGTCCCAAACCGTCCCCGGTGTTTTGCGAGGTGGCGGTGCACGTGGTGCAGGCCGGCACCGACCGACCGGCCGAGGGCGTGCCAGTCCTGGTGCTGACGTCGCGGCTGGTGACGGGGACGGACGGCGTGGCGCGGTTTCACCAGGTGCCCAACCACCCCGTGGTCTTCATGGTTGCCGGCAAGCCGGTAAGGGTGGTACCCGATCCGGAGCATGCGGTGGACGTGACCGTCCCCGTGGTGGTGAGCGTGGACGTCGTCATCTCGGCGGTGGCCGAGGGCGACAACGGCGGGATTGCGGGCGCCGTGGCCACCGTCGACGACAAGACGGCGGGGGTCACCGACGAACGCGGGTTCCTGGCTGTGCATCTCGGGATCGGGCCACACCGCGTGCGGCTGATTCACCCCTCGTATGTGTTTGTGCCATCGGTGCTGGCCGGAACGGTCAAGGGGCCCGAAGATGCGAACCGTTTCGCGTTCGTCGGGCGGCCCATCACTGGACGCCTGCGGGTCCAGGTGTGGGCTCGGGGCCTCCAAGGGCTGGTGCCGGTCGTGGGGGCCGCGGTGCTGGTGCAGCGTGGTCAGGAGCAGACGACCATGACGCTGGCGACAGGGGCAGATGGGGCGGCGATCAGCGATCCGCTCGTGCTGGGACGATACCGGGTGCGAGTGGAAGCCAACGGCGTGGCCTTCGGCGATGCGGTGCGGCAGGTCAACTTGTCGGCACCCGGCGAGGTGTGGCTGACGGTGGTCGGGCAGGCGTCTGGAGGGGCCTCTGCCGACCCCACTCTGCACCCCTGAAAAACCGCTCCGGATGTGGCTTGACAACCCCCAGGTCTTGGGGTATGATGGGCCAGCCGTTGAGGCTTCTTTTTTTGTCTTGATGGCGGCTGGCCCGCGGGAGTAGCTCAGTTGGTAGAGCGCTAGCCTTCCAAGCTGGATGTCGCGAGTTCGAGTCTCGTCTCCCGCTTCCGTCTGGGCTGGGTCTGCTGGGGTAGCTCAGTTGGTAGAGCACGTCCTTGGTAAGGACGAGGTCGACGGTTCAATCCCGTTCCCCAGCTTGTTGACGACCTGCGTCGTTGACAAAAAGGAGCAAGCGCCCGTAGCTCAATGGACAGAGCGGGGGACTCCTAAGCCTCAGGTTGGAGGTTCGATTCCTCTCGGGCGCGCCAGTAACTAGCCACGTTGGAGGGTTGCCGCAATGGCCAAGAAGGAAGCCAGGTTTGTGATTTCCCTGGCATGCGGTACATGTAAACGCCGCAATTACGCCACCACCAAGAACAAGCTTCACAACCCGGATCGCCTGGAGTTGAAGAAGTATTGCAGATGGTGCCGGCGGCACCAGGAACATAAAGAGGCCCGATGATTATGGCCAAAGCCATGGCGAAGAAAGTCGCAGCCGGCCCGCCCTCGCCTGACGAAACGCCCAAGAAGCCCCGCAAGGGAGCGGCGCCCGAGGCGCCGCCGCCGACCGGAGCTCAAGGCCAGATCGAAGAGGCCAAGAAGTACCTCAAGTCGGTGCAGACCGAGTCCAAGCGCATCACCTGGCCTACCCAGCAGCAGATGAAGGCGTTTGTGGCCGTGGTGCTCGTCACGCTGATCGTCGTGACGGCGTACCTGTTTATCTGCGATGTGGTGTTCACCAAGATCTTCGCCTGGCTGATCAGCATGCTGAGCCACAAGTAGAGGCAGAAAGCGTTAAGCATGGACATGGATCTCAATACAGAGGGCGCCGAGGCGGCGACCCCCGAGCAGCCGGCGTCGCCCGGGCCCATCACCGCATCCGGTGAGGCCCACTCGGGCGAAAAGGGCTGGTACGTCGTGCACACCTACTCGGGTTACGAGAACAAGGTGCAGCAGAACCTGTTGCGGCGTATCGAGTCCTACCGCATGAAAGACAAGATCTTCCAGGTGCTGGTGCCGACGGAAGAAGAGATCGAGTTCCGCGAAGGCAAGCGCCGCACGGTGCAAAAGAAGATCTACCCCGGCTATGTGCTGGTGGAGATGATCATGGCCGACGACACCTGGTACGTGGTGCGCAATACGTCGGGCGTGACGGGGTTCGTGGGTCCGGTGGCCGGGCAGAAGCCGGTGCCGCTGCCGCCTGAAGAGGTGGAGCAGATCCTGCGGGTCATGGGCATGGTCGAGCCGGTCAAGGTGAAGATCGACCTGATGAAGGGCCAGGCCATTCGGGTCACGCACGGGCCGTTCCAAGACTTCCACGGCGTGGTGGAAGAGGTCAGTCCGGAGCGAGAGAAGGTCAAGGTGCTCATCACCATCTTCGGGCGAGAGACGCCTGTCGAGCTGGATTTCGGCCAGGTCGAGAAGCTAAACTAGTTTAAGGCGTCACCGCCCTCCCGCCAGGCGGACGGGGCTCAGACGCAGGAAGAGGAAGGCTGTCAAATGGCCAAGAAAGTCAAAGCAATCGTCAAGCTGCAGTGCCCGGCCGGGAAAGCCAACCCGGCGCCCCCGGTAGGCCCGGCCCTCGGCCAGCATGGCGTCAACATCATGGAATTCGTGAAGCAGTACAATGAGCGTACTGCCAAGCAGATGGGCACCATCATCCCGGTCGAGATCACCATCTACGAAGATCGGTCGTTCACGTTCGTGACGAAGACGCCGCCCGCAGCCACCCTGCTGTTGAAGGCGGCGGGCATCGAGAAAGGCTCGGGAGAGCCCAACCGCAAGAAGTCTGGCAAGGTGAGCAAGGCGAAGATCAAGGAGATCGCCGAGGTCAAGATGCCAGATCTGAACGCGACGTCGCTGGAAGGCGCCATGAAGATCATCGAGGGCACGGCTCGCAGCATGGGCCTCGAAGTAGTCGCATAAAACTAGCTGGGAGGGGCGTCCGGGCCCCGTCAGTACCACGGAGGAAAACAAGCACATGCCTATCCATGGAAAGCACTATCGCGCCCAGGCGGAGGCCATCAACAGCGCCACGCTGTACAGTCCTGAAGAAGCCACCGAACTGGTCGCCAAGAACAGCAAGGCCAA
>DASYBA010000891.1:0-2313 GCA_036501005.1 Candidatus Xenobia bacterium
CTGGCAGCCCCCGCCGCCCCCGCCTCCGGAGGGGCCCGAGTCACCCTGCCCCGGCAGGTTGCCGTCCGGGCCCAGGACCACTACGGGCGGGGCGTTCGGGTCGGCCGCCGCCATCGGTACCGGTGCCGGGATCTGCCCATCGCCGGCTCCGGCCCCCCCGTAGATGCCCTTCATGGCATCCGGGGTCAGCGCCGTGCCGCCATCGTGAAGATCTTCCAATTTGATGTCCGCCATGGGTGTTATGTGCTCCTTATCAAAGTTGACAGCTTCCGCCGCCGCCGCCCCCACCGGATTTACCGGCATCGCCTTGCCCCGGCAACTGGCCATCGGGCCCCAGGGTTACGATGGGCACCTGGTTCGGATCGTTGGTCGCCACCGGGCTCTGGGTGGCCCCCGGATCAGACAGGGGAACGGACCCGTTGTCCAGTCCCGCGCCACCGTAGATGTTCTTCATGGCCTGTGAATCCAGCACTTGCGAAGGGTCCTTCAGGTTGTCCAGCTTGATGTCTGCCATGTCTTTTCGACCTCCGCCGTAAATATAGCACACCGGACGGGGGTTGTGTGTAGCGTATAACACATTTACAGGTTCGACATCGAACCCCGCGGAATGAAGCGGACGGGCAGTGTCGAGCGGTAGTGGGGTCGTCATCCACATCGATCCGGTGGAGGCGGCTGAAAACAAGGCGGATCGGGATCGGACCATCAACCTGGTCCTTTTTCCGCGCTACCGGGCGGTCGGCTTCGTCCTCCTGACGCTGGCGGTCATCCTGCACAACGCCATTGTCCGGGGCCACGTCTACTGGGCACCGGTGGGACGGCTCGCGGCCGGGTACGCGCTCTACTGTCTCGGCTCGTGGTGGATCCTCCGCCACTGGTACCAGGCCCTGCGAGACCGCGTCCACCTGGGCACGCTCTTCATGGCGCTGGACCTCGTCGCCTGGACGTGCGGCATCTACGTCAGCGGTGGGCAGCAAAGCCGGCTATTCTTTGTCCTGCTCCTTCGCAGTGCCGACCAGGTGCCGATTGGGCCCCGCCGGGTCATGGGGTTCGGGGCCGTGGGGATCGCCTGTTACCTCGCCATGCTGGCCTGGGTGCACCAGGTGGACGGCGTCCCGGTGGCATGGTCTACCCAGGTGGCCAAGATGCTCTTTCTGGGAGCGGCGAGCAGCTATCTCGTCTTTCCGGCGCTGGAGAACCAGCGTCTGCGGGCCCAGAATGCTGCCCTTATTCGAGCGGCCCGTGATGCGCTGGGCGCCCTGAATGCGCACGCCATCGAGCTGGAGGAGGCCCGCGTCAATGCCGAACAAGCCGCCCGCGTCAAGGGGGAGTTCGTGCGCAAGATCAGCCACGAGCTGCGCACCCCCATGAACGGCATCCTCGGCATGACCGATCTCGCCTTGGAGACCGAGCTGACCGGCGAGCAGCGGGAGTACCTCACCCTCGCGAGGCGTTCGTCTGTCGAGCTTCTCGCCATCATCTCCGGACTCCTCGACTTCAGCGCCATGGAGCGCGGTGAAGTGCAGCTTTCCGACCAGCCCTTTCGGGTTCGGGAAGTGCTCGAACGAGTCTGCCGCGCGTGCCTGGAGAAGGCCCGTGCCAAGACGCTTGAAGTCGAGTGGACGGCCGCCCCCGACGTCCCCGAGGCCCTGGTCGGCGACGGCCCCCGCCTGGAACAGGTACTCCTCTGTCTGGGCGACAATGCGGTCAAGTTCAGCGAGCGGGGCAAGGTCGCGTTCGACACTCGGGTTCTCGAAGTGAGCGAGGACACCGTCCGACTGCGCTTTACGGTATCCGACAACGGACCCGGCATACCCGCCGACAAGCGGGATCTCATTTTCGAGTCGTTTCGAGGCTCGGACGACAGCTTGACCCGCCGTCACGGCGGCTTTGGGCTGGGATTGACCATTTCGCAGCACCTGGTCGGCCTCATGGGCGGGCGCATCTCCGTTCTCAGCGAGGCAGCCGAGGGAACCCAGCTCTCCTTCGACATCCCCTTCGCCAAGGCGTAACATCCCTGCAACATCGATTTACAAGCTGGTTCGTCCGGGGCAACATGGCGGCAGCATCCCATCGTTAGCATGCGCCCATCCAGTTGAAGGAGGACGCAAACCATCATGATCCGTGACTTGAGTGAGAAGCAAAAGGCCGTCCAGACGGCCCTGGTGGGTATCGAAAAAGCCCACGGCAAAGGGGCCATCATGCGGCTGGGCGATGCCCCGGAACCTGGCCCTATCGAAACCATCAGCACCGGTGCGCCGGGCCTGGACCTGGCCATCGGGGTGGGCGGGTTGCCGCGAGGCCGCATCATCGAGG
>DASYBA010000892.1:0-13082 GCA_036501005.1 Candidatus Xenobia bacterium
CCGACTCTTCGGTGAACGTGCCGTTGGAGTTCGGCGTGTAGAATCGGGCGATGCCGTCCGGCTCGGTGGGTCGAGAGGGATCTCCCGAGTTCATGTGGATGTCGTGAATGCCGCTCCCCTTGCCGTCATGGTAGATCTGCCCGGACAGTTCGACACGTTTGGACGACTTGGCCAGGGCCACCAGCTTCTGGTGCAGATCGTCGTCGCCCACCGTCTGGAAGTCCGCCGGCTTGAGCCCGTCCTTGACGTACGATTCGGGGTCCGAATTGGACAGGCCGTCCTTGGGCAGGGACGATACGGTTTGCTCACGCACGGCATATTGCACCTCGGAGCCGCCCTTCGACCCGTCCGGGTTCTCCGTGGAATGCACGTTGATGTCGGCTTCCATCATCTGGCCGCCGACCTTCAGGTCGAGACGGGCGTGGGGCTCACCGTGCCCCCCGTGCAGGGTCACTTCGTGATCGAACTCTCCGACCACCGTCCCAAACGATCCCTTCCCCTGATGGGAGACAAACTTTGCCCCTGCTGCCTGAACGCTCGACATGTCTGGACCCTCCTGCAATTCTTTTGACGGACTCAGCCTATCATTGAGAGATGTCCAACTTAACCCGCTGACGTTAAAAATACGTAAAGAGGACGTCAACCCCAGCCACGACTGCTGCAGGTGTCCCTCGGCGCACCCCCGAATGGCCTCGTAATGCAGCCCGCTGAGTTTGAGCAGCTCTATCGATTCGAGCGGACCTACTGGTGGCATCTGGGCCGGCTGCGTCTCCTGGAGTCACTCCTCGACGAGTGGCTGCCCAAGCGGCAGGGCAATACGATCCTGGACTTCGGCTGCGGCACCGGGGGCAATTTGACGACGCTTCGCAAGTACGGCGACGTCACGGGCGTCGACGTCTCGAAGCAGGCGGTGGAGGCCTGCCGGCGGGACGGCTTCGAGAACGTCATCCGCATCAAGCCGAACGTGCCGTTGCCCTTTGCCGATCAATCGTACAACCTGATCACCACGCTGGACGTGCTCGAACATGTGGATGACGACGTGGCGGCCCTGCGGGACCTCCATCGGGTTCTCACGCCCGGGGGTCTCCTGGTCGTGTTCGTGCCGGCCTACGAATTTCTCTGGAGCGAGCACGACGAGGCGCTCCAGCACAAGCGGCGGTACCTGGCGTCGTACCTGCACGCCCGCATGAACGTCGCGGGGTTCCAGGTGTTGAAGCGGACCTACGCCATCTCGCTGTCGTTCCCCCTCATTGTCGGGTATCGTTGGTTCAAGGGGTTGTTTCCCTCCAAGGTGCCGGCCTCCACGTCGTATGTCCCGTTGCCGGCTTTTCTCAACGAGCTCCTGCTGGACTCGGTGATGATGGAGGCCGACATGATCCGACGCATGAACCTGCCGGTGGGCACGTCCGTACTGGCGGTGGGACGGAAGACCGAGCCGGCCACAGAACCGGAAGAAGACTGAGGTGTCGTGGGATAGCGCCGGTGTCCTGCTGGTCGTTATCGCCCTCGTCTGCACGGGGTGGGGGCTCAGGTCGTGGCGGCTGCGGGTGCGGTTGTGGTGGCGTTTGCGACGGGCTCGACAGGCGCAGGTCGATGCGGAGCAGGTGCTCGCCGACCTGGGCTATCGGGTGGTCGACAAGCAGCTCAGCCGCGAGATCGTCTACCAGGTAGACGGCGAGGAGGTGACCGCGCTCATCCGGCCCGATCTGGTGGTCGAGCGGCGGGGGGCGGCGGGCCGTGGTGGAGGTGAAGAGCGGTCGACAGGCACCCGATCCCGCCCACATTCCCACTCGCCGGCAACTGCTTGAATATGCGGTGGCGTATCCGGACTGCGATCTGATGCTACTGGACATGGAGCAGCGGAGCGGCCGCTTGATTGAGTTTCCTGGACTGCGCCCCCGAACCGGCTCGCCCCTGGCGGGCTTCATTGTTGGCGTCGTGGTGACACTCATGATCGGGTGGGGCTTGCATTTGGAACCTGTCGCCGCGGCTCCCGACCCGTGGGGAAGACTGGCGAGATCCGAGCGGATCTCCTTTGCACCGGGAGCCGAGTCGTGCATCATCCACAGCTCAGGCGAAGGGCGGGTCGGCTATGTGCTGAACATCCTGAGCGGTCAGGAGATGGTGCTGGACCTGACGGGGGACGCCCACATGGGCGGTGTGTATCGAAAACGAGATGGCCAGCCGGTGGGCGAAGTCATGGGACCCCACTGGCAGGGAACCGTGCCCAGCACCGGCGACTACCTGGTTGTGGTCATCGGGGCGGGCAAACCCTACACGCTCAAAATCGATATCCCAGGACCCGGCCAGTGAGAAGTCAGCAAGCAAGGCCTTCAGGATGTCGACACTGCAGCGTTGCTTACTGGTCCCCCCTGGTGGGGGGCACTTTGCGCAAAGTTCACTCCTGCGAAGGGGACCAGCTATTCCCTACTGAACGTACTGGGACTGGCCCTGGCCGCTCGCTGGGGCGGCGACGCTATCAGCCGTTGATGCGATCCGGCTCTACATAGTCGCCCTCGAGGTCGTGCGTCGTGGTGCTGCGAGACACCTCGATGGCGTTGCGATAGGTCCCGAACGGTACGTCTACGACGGGCGTGGTCACCCCGAACCAATAGTGCTCGTTTTTGTAATGGTGCAGCAGGTGGTACTTCTTCATCCAGCGGCCCCACGCCGTCGACGGGGTCAGCGGGATATGCGCCATGTAGTGGACCCACTCGTAGTACAGCATGCTGCCCAGCGTGCCCGCCAGTATCGACATGGCCTTCTCTTGGTCCCGGGTCGCCTTCAGATACACCTGCGTGAACAGCATGGCGTTGGGCACACCGAACCAGAGGGGCAGGAACAACAGGTCCAGCTCGTGGGGGTGGCGGTGATGATCGTAGTGCAGCCGCCTCTGCAGGTACCGCACCCACGGCCGCTCCGCAGGCCGCCCGTGAAACAAGAAACGGTGCACGAGGTACTCCGAGACGGCCCAGACCGCCATCCCGCTGGCCACGTATCGACCTCGCGGCCGGCGCCGACCGGTCAGAAAGTACGCTCCCAACCCGGCCAGGCTGCCCACCAGGACCAGATTGCAGCCGTGCTTCAAAAACGTCGTGATGTGGTCAGGCTTGCTGCGAGTCAGCGCCATGCAGTAGACATTCGGAATCGGCCACGGGAGGCTCCTGCAGGCCCAACTCCAGTTGGGCGGGCAGCTCGTCGGCCACCAGGTTCGATACGCCTACGCCGAGCAGGCGCAAGGGGCGGCCTTCGGTGCCAACCCGTGCAAGCAGGTCCTTCGACACGGACAGCAGGGCCTCCGCAGTCTGCACCGGCTGGCGGCAGGTCTGCCGTCGAGAGATGGTGGTAAAATCGCTGTAGCGAAGCTTCAACACCACCGTCAGCCCGCGCAGGCGGTGGCGGTTCAATCTGCTGGCCACCGACGCGGACAGCTCCGCCAACTCTGCCAGCCACTGCTGGGGGTCACTGAGATCGGTTGCAAAGGTATTCTCGGCTGAGACGGAGCGGGGCGTCCGTGAGGACACCACCGGTCGATCGTCGATTCCCCGGGCGAGCCGTTGATACTCCAGGCCGGCCCGCCCCAGGTTCGCCTCCACCCACGGCTCGGAGCAGGCCGACAGGTCACCCATGGTGGTCAGCCCCAAGCTCCGCAGTCGACGCGCCGTCACCGGTCCCACCCCCCAGATGCGCTCGATGGGCAGGGGATGGAGAAACCCGGTCACGTCCTGCGGTGGGATGATGACCAGTCCGTCCGGTTTGCGAAGGTCGGAGCCGATCTTGGCCACCAGCTTGTTGGGGCCGACCCCCGCCGACACGGTCAGTCCGGTCGTCTCCCGCACCCTTCGCTTCAGTTCGATAGCGATGGCGCCTGCCTTGATTCCATGAGCCTCACAGCATTCGGTGACGTCCATGAAGCCCTCGTCGAGGGAGAGCGGTTCGATACGATCCGTCCAGGCGGCGCAGATGCTCCGTACCTCTCGAGAAACCTCCTGATAGCGGGCCATGCGGCCGTCCACCCGAATCACCTCGGGGCACAACCGCATGGCCTGGGCCGTCGGCATGGCAGAGCGGATGCCGAAGCGGCGGGCCTCGTAGGAGGCGGTCATGACCACCCCTCGGTGGGAGGCACTGCCGCCCACGATGATCGGCTTACCCCTTAGCTCCGGTCGATCTCGCTGCTCGACCGCGGCATAGAACGCGTCCATGTCGTAGTGGATGATGCGGCGCTCCATGGAGGGCCAGTTCAAGCCCCTGCATGGGCTTCCTTCAGACCGCTATTCGATAACTTCCAGGGTCAGAAACTCGCGAGGGAACGCCCGGTAGAAGGCCGCGGGCGACCGGCCTTGCATGAGGGCAAAGAAGATATGGCGCTGGCTCTCGTGCGCAAGGGTGGCGGCGGTTTTGCGGCCTTGCATCTCCGGGGACATGTCGAATTTGTGGGTGATCGGCGCCCGCTGCCGGCCGCGGGCGGCGCGGCGGAGCGGAACCCAGCGCCGAAAGGCTGCCGGCAGGGCCTGCGATACGAGGGGAATGTTCGTGCCTCGCACCAGCGACGCCATGGCGTCGCGCACCGCCAGATGGTCGGGGTGTCCGTACAGCCCGCAGACGTCGTGCGTCACGACGGCCCCGACCGATGGTTCGAGGAAGGGGGTCAAGAGTGACGCCAGATCGAGACTGTGCAACCCGCCGTCCGGCTGCCCCAGCGGCACCGGCTCCCGCAACCCCAGTGCGGCCGCAGCCCGGCAGACCTCATTCCAGCGCAACTCTGCCCGCTCATTCCCCTTGCGAGCGAACCTGCCCCTGTTGTCCGATACCAGGATCCAGCGGACCTGCGCGCCCATGACGCTGAGTTGCGCGGCGACCCCCAACTCGTCGTCGGCGTGCGCAAAGACCGCCAGCACCGTGCCCTCGAAGGCCGGCAAATCGGGATAGGGCGCCTGCAGTTCAGGCACCCACGACGGTTTCATCGGCGGCCGAACCAGGAGAGTCGGGGCGGCGTCCAGGCCAGGACGGCCGCCAGCGCCCCCGCCACGTCCAGCACCTCCAGCACCGCCCGGTATTTGGGTCGCAACGTCTCCACCAGGAGGCCATCGGTCTTGCCCGTCACCCGGGCCCGCACGGTCTGGCCGGGAATCTCGGTGTAGCGGATCTGCCAGGTGTGGCAGCGCCGCCGCAAGATGCCGGTCATGTCCGGCAGCGGACAGTCGCCGTTCTCGTCCACAACCACCTCGTTGATGCCCGGAAAACGGGTGTACTGGTCCAGTATCTGCAGGATCCAGCTATCCAGCGCCAGCCCACGGCCCCGCCGATCCTCCGCCTCCAGACGCGCCACGCCAGCCAGGAACACCCTGTCGAACGTCCGGTCGTACAGGACCCAGTAGACCGCATCAGGCGTCGGGCTGAGGCCGAGGAGCTTCACAGGGTCATCCCGGGAACGGGGGGGTCCACCCCGACGGGTTCGATTGGATGCGCCACGCACCCTGCCATCGTGATGGGTGCTGCGCTTGCTGACACGGCCGGAACGAACAACGGCTGCGCCAAATCGCCAGTCGCTCTGGACAGTGACACGTCAAGTTCCACCGGGAACTTCCGGCGACGCCGCTCTCATTCGATATATACGCAAAAAGACCGATCTTGAGAACACATATTTTCCGCTAGCGGTAAGTCTTCCGATATATAGAACGAGCGCCTCCCACTCCGCAACGATCTGCTGGAGCGGGTGCGCCCGGAGATTGCCCCACGATGCTTCGTTGTCGGGCCGGTAACAACCCGTCAATGGCCGGGTCGTCTGTTCTCAGCTATGCTAGGCTGGTATGGATCCGATGCGATGGGGAGATGCCCTGGAAGCCCGTGTCCGGCGCCAGTTTGGCCCGGGGGCCAACAACTTCGTCGTCCCCACCAAGGCCCAGTTTGATGCCTACAAGGGCGTCGTCGTCCAGACCGAGGCCGCCATCAAGGGCGGTCGTACCCTGGCCGATGCCCAGAAGGCCGCCGCGGCCCTCAAACTGCAACTCACCCAACAAGACGGCTGCTGGATGCTGCAGGACGAACTGCGGGGCTGGGGCACCGTCATGTTCAACGCCCACCCGCACTCTGGCCTCATCCTGGAGGTGCCCCATCCCGCCTTCGACCTGGGCACCCCCGAACTGGGGTGGGAAATGTTTCGCAAGTATGACGCGGACGTCTTGATTGTCGCGGGGGCCGCCCGCGGCAACCGGCCAGACGCCTCGCCGCAGGTGCCCAACCAGCCCACTACGCTATCGAACGGGTTCGACCCCTGGCACCACGGAGCGGGGGTTCCCGACTATTCAGTAAGCGATCCGACGCACGCCGTCGATACCCCCTTCGAAGCCGCCCACGAGGCCTTGGTCGGCCCCGGTTCGGTGGTCGTCCAGGTGCACGGCTTCAACGCCGCCAAGCACCACCAGGCCAACCCCGCTTTTCCAGCCGATCGCCAGGTCGTCCTGACGCCCTGTGCCGACGACCACTACTACCCGCCCGTCTTGGAGGGCATGGCCAAGGCCCTGACCACGGCCGGCTACAAGACCGGGGTGGTGTCTTTCGATGACGAGGCGAGCAGCGAATTGAGCGCCACCATCAACGTCCAGCACGCCTACATGGCGCAGCAGGGCCTGGTCGGCCCCGGCAAGCCCGCCCAGTTCGTCCATATCGAACTGGACTCCTCGCTTCGCCGAGGCCCCGACCGCGGTGCCAACTTCACCCGCTTGCTAGATGTCCTACAACCCGTGCTGGGCACTCAAGGATCGAGCAGCAGATAGCCTGGCAGGTTGCCCACGCCCAGCAGTTGACGCCAAACGAACGGCAGCCTGCCCTCGGCCTCTTCCCACCCCACCACCCGGGGCTGGCCCAGGGTAAACGTCTGCCCACCATGTACGATATCCACCGTGCCCGCCGCCAGGACGTTTCTCGCCCAGTCGGTATCCCGTCGATACGTCATGGGAATGACGAACCCCCTACGACTGCCAAACCCGATCACCGGAGTTCGATACTGCTTCCCGCTCTTCCGTCCCCGATGTTTCACCACGGCGAAGGGTGGTACCAGCCAAGCGATCATGCCCAGTATCGGATTGGTCACGACCCGGTTGACGTAGCGCAGCCAGTTCGGCAGATGCATCAGGGTCTCACGTGAATGGTTCCTCGCAGAGCTTTCTCCGGCCCCCCCAGGTGAAAGACGTTGTGGAATCGATACAGCCCCGGCCGGTTGAAGACGTGGGTCCACGTCTCGCCGGGCACCAGGGCTCCCGAGTCGAAAGACCCGTCATCGGCCACGATCTCGTGATGACCGGTCTCGACGAAGAACTCGACGGGCGTGCCCGTCTTCACCGTCAAGTCGTACCCCAGGTCAAAGCCGCTGGGGGTCTGCTGCTCGTGGTCCGACGGCGGGTCCAGCTCTTGGGTGAACATGCGACGATCGGTCAGGTGGATCTCAACGGGAGACGTCGCCGCCCACAACGGGGCCGCCAACAGCAAGACCAGACATAGCTTCTTGAACATCACTGAAGCCGTTTCAATTCTCTCTGCCACAGGAGTTCCTGCACCCTCTCTATACCCGCCGTGAGGTGCCGGCGATACGTGCTGAAAGGCACGTCCAACTGCTGGGCCGCCAGCTCCTGCGTCTCCGCCGGCTCGAAGTAGGTCACCCGCAGCGACCGATAGAGCTTGGCGTCCCGGGGACGCGCCTGCAAACTGTCCAACGCCTGCCGCAACGCGCCCTGCAAGGTCAGGGCCCGCTCCGCTTCACTCCCGCTCCCCACCAGCCGGCACCCCAGGAGCGGGTTGTCGAGGAGCGCCGGGACGCTGGCGGCCCCTTTCAGCGCCGTCTTGACGGCGGCATAGAACTGCGCTCGGTCCAGCACCGGCCGGGTCGCCGCCCCGGGGTTGAGCTCCCGCTCACCCAACAGCTCCAGCCACAGGTACGACGGCAGGCGCCGCCAGTCGAAGTAGAACGTGCCCGTGTCGCCGATACGACTGGCCGCGGCGTAGGCGAAAGCGGGCGCCCAGAACCAGGGAGAGTGCACCGTGATGGCCTGGAAGGCGAGTTGCGGCGTGCTGAGCGCCTGGATGACGAAGGTGAGGAAGATGCGGCTCTGCACGGCCGACACTCCCTGGTGCCCCGCCGCGTCCATCCAGTAACGGCAGTACCACCCCTGCTCGCCCGCCCGCAAGGGCCCGTGCTCCGCCAGAAATGCCTGGACCTTTCCATACTCCGGATCCGGGTCTGGCAGGCCCAGCGGCACTTGCAGGTAATAGCCCCGCACGGGGCCGGCGCTGTCCCGCACCACTTGCGCCCCCTCCGGATGCCGCTCCAGCCAGTGCTGCAGCCAGTCGGCCGAGCCCTCGTGGCGGATGGTCATCTCGACCAGTGCGTCGTGGTCCTCCGTTCGATATCGGTCGAGCAGAAAGTCGGTCGCCTTTTTCCAGTCCAGGAACGGCTTGATCAAAGGGTTGTCACGGTGCAGCCAGATCAGGTCGATGACGTCCTGCGAAGAAGGCTGCGAGGCGATGCGAGCGTGATAATACTTTCGCGCGGCGGCGTGCAGGTCGGCCAGCCGCTGCGGGTGGCGCCAGCGCAAATCCGATACCAGCACTTCGCGCACCGTATCGTGTGGCGCCAGGCCATCCGGCCGGGCGTCGACAAACGACAGCCCGTGCAGCCAGCGAAAGACCTCCCCCACCTCGCCGCCCAGCACCGCCTCCAACACCCCCTCGGTCGTCCGGTGCAAGACGGCGCATGCCTCCAGCGCACGCTCATGCCGTTCCGAGGGGGTATCGTCGACAAAGTGGTCCAGCAACGTGCGCACCACGTCGGGGTCGGGCACGGCCCCCCACCCGGATCCGCCCCGCTGCAGGGCCGCGTCGACCGCCACCGCGGTGGCCAGGGGATGACCATGGGTGAAACCCAGAATGTCGGCCCGCCACGCGGTCGGCACGTCACGCCTTGACAGATACTGCTCGCTCTCTTCCGGGGTAAAGTTAGCCAACCCCCTGTGCCGAGTGAGTTGCCAAACCGCTGTATTCAACCGCCACGCGGGCGACGGGTCCTGTCGACTGGCCAGCACCAGCAGCGTGCGTTCCGGCAGTTCGGGAAGAAAGTGCTCCACCAGCCAGCGTTCGATAGGCTGCAGCCCTTCCCAGCCGTCCACCAGCACCACGGTGGCATCGCCGACGGCCTGTCGAAAGCCCTCTGGCGTCGCATCCAGCACGCTCCCATCCAGCCGGCGGCATGCCACGCCTATGGCCCCGCACTGCCACGCCAGCTCGTTCAACAGCGTGGTTTTGCCGATGCCGCCCGGGCCGCTCAAATACAAGACGTTCCAGGCCGCGCCACCCATCCACTCGGTCAGATCGGCGCACTCCGCCGCCCGCCCCACGAACAGCTCGTGCTGGACGTTCTGGATCCGAGTGGCTAGATTCACCGCTGGCTCACCCGGCTGTTCTTGGTCTCGAGCTTGACGGCCTTGTCGTCTTTCATCTCGCGAGCCTCGACCAGCAGCCAACTGAAGATGTGGTGCGCCACCAGGCGCTCCTTGCGCTCGTTGAAGAGCCACACCCCATAATTGCACCAGCGGGTGTGCCAGGGGTGCCAGATACCGGCCATGACGTCCCGGCCGAGCTTCTTCACCGCGGCCTCGTAAGCCAGGCGCCCCTGGGTCCACTCGTCCCACTCTTCGATAGCCGCCAGTTCCCGCTTCTCGTCCTTGCGTCGGCTGATGGCCTCGGAGCGCTCTTCCAGCTCCAGCACAATCTCTTGTCGCACCTTGCGGCGGGCTTGCGCCAGGAGCCCGCTGCAGCGCCCCAGATCCATGATCGACACCGGACTCTCCCGCAGCGCGCGGGCCAGTTCGCCCACCACCATGGCCCGCCACTCGGCGATGAGCTCTTCTCGCTCGGCCTCCCCCGCCTCGGCCATCCAATGGTTGAGGTCCCGCACCGCGTGGTCCCATGCCTCGCCCAGGGCCGTGAACTGGTCGGCCGTGGCCGGGCGGTTCAACACGGACACGTGGGCCGCCAAGGCGGCTGGCAAGGTGCCGGCCTCGACGCCGGGCGGCTCCGCCAGGACGTCATCCGGACGCGGCCGAGGCGCCAGCAGCCCCACCAGGGGACGGAGCCCCGGATAGGCCAGCTCGGCCAGCAGGCCCAGGTACCAGGGCTTGGGGCGTTCGCGATCCAGCAGGCACTGGGCCACCTCTCGATACAAGCGAGCCGAGGCCGACGAGGGGACGGCCCGACTCGCCCACAGCACCTCTTTCCAGTCACCGCGCGAGGCCGCATCGCCGCATGTCCACAGAACGGCCAGCAGTCGGGTCGATCGCCAGGTGAAGACGGGCTTCAGCCCCAGGTAGCTCCGCACCCAACGGCGGGCCACGGCCTGGTGGCCTCGAGCCGAATGCAAGAGCCCCGCGACCAGGATGTCGACGTCGTCAATCTGCTTGTTCTCGACCAGTTTTTGCTGGAGAAACTCCAATTCAGACGACTGTCGGGCCGAGACCCGCCAGGCTTGCAACCCGGCCACGACCGACTGCATTCGATAGCCCCAGTTGTACACCAGGTAGCCCACGAAGTAACTGTCCCGGACCCGACCGGCGGGCACGAGATACCAGCGCAGGAGGGCCCAGGCCGCCAGGTAGGCCAACACGATCGCCAAGCCCAGCCGCACGGCGTCGTTCGCGACCTCGATGACCCCGGTCAGCGCGACGCCCAGAACGATAGGAACATCGGTCAGCAAAAGAGACAGGCCGACCGCGGTGACGACCCCCAGGGCGACCGCCACAGGCGGAACCTGCTGGGCATACAGCATGCAGACGATGCCGAGCGTGATGAGGAGTCGATATTGATGCTTGCGCTTGGGGGTGTGCTGCTGCCGCAGCCACCAGCGAAATCGCACCACCGGCGGGGCGCGGTGGAGCAGCGTAAACAAGAGCGGCAGGAGCCCCAGCATGATCAGCACGGAAAATCCCAGCCGATAGCCGAGAGTCCATCAGGGAACGTCACCTTGGGCGCCTCGGAGCGCACGTGCCCGTTGGTCGGCAGCACGGCCCACGGCGTGTGAACCAGCCGCTGGTGCGGATCCCGCAGCTCGTGCATGGCCCACCGCACCAGCTCTGACGTGCGGGGCCGGGGCCCCATGGGCGTCTGGTAGTGCGATGCGCTGTCCAGGCCCACCGTGAGCAGGCCGAGAAGCTTCTGCCCCTCCCGCTCTATCTCAGCCCGAGTCGCCGTCGGCGGCAGGCCCAGGACGTAGAACGGATTCTCCAGGACCGGCCGCAGCGGGGCGTCGCTCATTGCAGGCCAGAGCTGTGCCCCAGACGCCGGCGTCGTGGATCCGGGGGCAACAGGGCATGCAGTTGTTCGATGATCGTGTTCACCCGGTCGAGCTGGTTCTTGGCGAGCGCGGTCTGGCCTTGTTTGACCAGGTCTCGCGCCTTGGGCAGGTCGCGGGCCTGATCGGCTCTCGACGCCATGTGGTCGAAGTGCAGGCGCACCGACTCGGGATTGCGATTGAAGGCCGCGTTGGCCAGGTGACGCACCTGTCGAAGTTCGCGTTCGAGGTCGTGCACCTGGCGTTTCTTGCGAGCCTGCTCGACAGCCTCGAGGGTCTCCTCCAGGAGGTGCTTTTCCGATTCCGATCCGTAGGTCGACACCCAGCGGGTGGCGTTGACGCTTTCCGCCCGGGCATCCGCGTCCAGTTCCGACCAGCGGTCCACCATCTCCAGCTCGTCCAGCAGGGCGTCGACCTCCTGCAGGTTGCGCTGCGCCTTCTGGCCGGCGTCGGCGTCGCCCCCCTGGGAGGCCTTCAAGTCGCGTTCCGCCTCGTCCAGCATCAATTCGATACGCACCATCTTGTCGATGCCCTCCCCCGTCCAGCGCACCTGGCGCAGGCGCTGGCGGTGGTTCTGCAGGGCGGCGGCCAGGGTCTCCGGCGATGCGTCGGGCACCAGCAGGGAGGCCACGTGTTCGAACACCTGATTCAAGGCCGGGACCAGGGCTCGAGCCGATAGGCGTCCGCTGCGATCCAGCTCCAGGGTCAGTTCGACATTCGAACCGGCCGGCAGGCTGGTCTTGATGTCCCGGCCGGCGATGTCGAGGGCCCCGATGACTCGGCACAGGTGCGCCCGGCCGAATTCGCCCTGCACGATGGGCACCTTGAGCAGGCTATCGACCGACCCCCTGGCCACCGTCTCGACGGTGCGGTGGGTAAACGAGCGACGGGCCGGCAGCGGCTCGCCCCGCTTGAAGTACACCTGGACGGTGTCGTCGGCCAACGCCACGCCCACCGAGCGGGACAAGGGAGGATCGGTGATGGTCAGGCCGTGCACGAGCCGTATCGAAGCCGGCTCGATTTCCATCTTTTCACCCCGGCCATCCCGGGCTTCCAAGGTAAAGTTGTTGAGCCGATGCGGCTCCAGCGACAACTGGATGACAAAGCCGCCCTCGGCGTCCAGTTTGACGGCGTCGCTTTGCCAGGCGCCCCCCTCCCGCACCACCCGCATGGTTCGCACCGGCCCACCGGGACCTTCCTCGACGACCCGACCCACCACGTGCGGGCTCGTATCGGACGTCATGGCAGGAAAGTTGAGCCACAGTCGCGCGCAGGCCCGGCGGGGCGCGGCCTGCGCCGGGCAGGCCTCCAGGTTGGTCATGGCAGCATACAGCGCGGCCCCCTGCGCCACCAGGGTCATGGGATCGAGGGCCTGGCCGAAGGGAGCATGGAGCGCATCTTCGACCTTGCGCCGCAGGAAGGGGATGACCGTGGGCCCTCCCACCATCACCACTCGCTGGAGCGCGGCTCCTTCGACGTGATGTCGATCCAAAAGCCGCTGGCAGACGGTGACGGAGCGCTCCACCAGCGGCATGCAAAGGGCCTCGAGCTGCGCCCGGTCCATGTCCAGTTCAAGATCGACGCCGTCCATGAGGTTGGGCAGCACGATGGACGTCTGCGACTGGCGCGTCAACTCGATCTTCGCCTCTTCGGCGGCCTGCTTGAGCTTGCGGATGACCCCCTGCTGCGCGCCGTCCGATCGGCTGACGGTCATCCCGTGGCGGCGCGCCATCTCTCGCAG